>JALWRH010000114.1 GCA_026994195.1 Sedimenticola sp.
GCCTCAGCAGGCACGCAAGGAAGGGGTTTGCGAGGCGGATTTCTTTCATGCTGTCCACGAAGAGCTGTCGCGGCCGGGCACCTGTGCCCTCGGCTACAACAGCATCCGCTTCGACGACGAGTTCACCCGTTACGGCCTGTACCGCAATTTTTACGACCCTTATGCGCGGGAATGGCAGAACGGCAACTCCCGCTGGGACATCATCGATGTGGTGCGCCTCACCCACGCCCTGCGTCCCGAGGGTATCGAATGGCCTGTGGATGAGGAGGGCGTCGCCAGCTTTCGTCTGGAAAAGCTTACTGCCGCAAATGGCATAGCCCATGAGGGGGCGCATGATGCCCTGGTGGATGTGCATGCCACCATTGCCATGGCGCGGCTGGTTAAAGAAAAACAGCCACGCCTGTTCGACTACGTTTTCAACAACCGCGACAAGCACAGCTTGGGGCAGCAGCTGAATCTGCGTGACAGGCGTCCCGTGGTGCATGTTTCTGCCAAGTACCCGGCCCGTCTGGGCTGCATTGCCGTGGTTGTACCTCTGGCCATGCATCCGACCAACAAGAATGGTGTCATTGTTTATGACCTGCGGACAGATCCCCAACCCTTGTTCGACTTGCCGGCAGCGCAGATTCGGGAAAAGCTCTATACACGCACCGAAGACCTGGAGGAGGGAGAGGCGCGCATTCCATTGAAGATGATCAGTCTCAATCATGCGCCGGTGGTGGTGCCCGTCAATACCCTTTCAGCCGAGGCCAGGGAGAAATGGGATCTCGATGCAGAACGTGAACAGCGGCACTTGCAGCAGATTCTGGCGGTGCCGGGCCTGGAAGCCAAGATTCGCGAGGTGTACAGCGAGCAGCCCTTCGCGCCGGTGAACGATCCCGACCAGGATCTCTATGGTGGCTTCATATCCAATCATGACCGGCGGCTGTGCGAGCAGGTGCTGCGACAGACCCCCGAACAGTTACGGGGTTTTCACCCGGCCTTCGAAGACCACAAGCTGACGGAACTGCTGTTCCGCTACCGGGCGCGCAACTGGCCGCAAAGCCTGGACGCCGGGGAAAAGCAGCGCTGGGAAGCGTATCGCCGTCAGCGGCTTATGGACCCGGAAGGGGGTTCCAGCATCACGCTGGATGCCTACCAGAAGGAACTGTCACAAAGGGTGGTGGATCCCGGGTTGACGCCCAGGCAGCGTCAGATCGTGGATGCTCTGCTGGACTGGCCGGCGGAGATTGGACTTTAGCCTCTAACTTTCACCAGGGCGGGGGCAAATACCGTGAATCTGTCGGGCTGAAGCCCGACCTACGCTGAGGGGTTCAGGCGGCTTCCTGGGGTTCTTTTTTCTTTTTCTTGCGGGTATCGGCCTGCAACACTTCTTTGGCAATACGCTTGGTGAAGTAATACACCCGTTTCAATGCCTCCAGCAGTTCTGTTTCCGTCTGGTAGGTGAGGCGCCTCTGGGGGGCGTCGGCGGTCATGCGACGGACCACGTGGCGTTCGATATCGGCGGCCAGGCGATTGATCTCGTTTTTGGCTTTCACCACTTTTCTGGCGGGTTTGCGATCCATGCGAGTGACGGCCTGGGTGGCTTTTTCCAGGAGATGGATGAGGGTGTCCACCATGTCCTCGATGAGTTTTCGGGTTTCTTCTCCTACCACCAGTCCTTCCGCCAGACGTTTTCGTCCTACGTGGATCAGGTGCAGTTTGAGGCTGTCGCCGATGTTTTCGTAGTAGGATGCAATGGCCAGGTAGCGGTGCGCGAGTTCCGCCTCCCGGGTACTCAGGTCGCCCTTGGATAGGGCCTGCAGGTAATCGAGAATGGGAGCATGCAGCATACCCACTTCACTGTCCATGCGGTTCAGTTCCGACAGTTCCTGGGTGTTGCCTGTCATGGCCAGTTGAACGCCTTTGCGCAGCATGGGCAGCAGATGTTCCGCCATGCGCCCAATCTCCATGCGCACCCGGTCCAGCGCCAGGGCTGGGGTATCCAGGAGGGTCTTGTCCAGGTACTTGGGTGTCACCTTGTGCGCCTTCTCTTCCTCCGTGACCGGCACCAGCCAGGTCACCAGACGGGCGAACCAGGAGGTGAAGCCGATGAACAGGATGGTGTTGCCCACATTGAACAGAGTGTGGGCGTTGGCGATCTGGCGGGGGGTTTCCGCCGCCAGGCGTTGAATACCCTGAAGCTCCTGGTGACGGGGGGAGATGTCGCGGATGAAAGTAGCGAACTCGGGAATGAACCAGAACCAGATGATGACCCCCAGGGTGTTGAAAAGGATATGCACCAGGGCCGTGCGCAGGGCTTCCCGGGACTTGCCGATGGCGGCCAGCAGGGCGGTAACGCAGGTGCCGATGTTGGCGCCGAACACCAGGGCGATGCCCTGGTCCAGGGTGATCAGGCCCTGGGTGGCCAGGACAATGATCACGCCAGTGGTGGCGGACGAACTCTGTACCACTGCAGTAAAGGCGGCGCTGGCCAGGATGCCATACAGGGGGTGCTTCATTTCCTGCAGGAACTGAATAAACGGTGGATAGTCCCGCAGGGGCGAGGTGGCGTCTCCCATGAGGCTCATGCCAAAGAAGATCAGGCCGAAACCGAAGATCATGGTGCCCGTGCGCTGGACTACTTCATTGCGGCTGAGGAACTGCATGGCAAAACCCATGGCCACGATGAGCAGGGCGAAATGGGTGATCTTGAAAGCGATAATTTGTGCAGTGACTGTGGTGCCGATACTGGCGCCCATGATGATAGGAATCGACTGCTGCAGATGCATCAGCCCGGCGGAGACGAAGCCCACGACCAACACCGTGGTGACGGACGAAGACTGGATGATGGCCGTGACCAGGGCGCCGGCCACCACGCCTTTGAAGCGGTTGGTGGTCATACGCGCCAGGAGGGTTTTCAGGCGCCGTCCGGTACTGGCCTTGAGGGCGTTGGTGAGCAGCTCCATGCCATACAGGAAGATGGCCAGGCCACCCGCCAGGCCCATGAGTATGGCGCCTACTTCAAGAGTTTGCCCGCTATCGGTCAATCGTCGATCCAGTTCTTCAGGGCGTCGATGATTTTCTTTGCCTGATCCTTGCTGGAGATGTTGAACTTGGATTTGGCCATGTATTCGCCATTGCGCTTCTGGTAGCGGCGGATGGTGAATTTGTCCGGACCGTATTCCTGTTTGGCGTTGTTCCAGTCCTGGTAACGGAAGATGATAGTGGTCCAGGCGCCCTTGGTGAGGATTTGCTTGTCCAATTCCTTGACCAGTTCCTGGCCGCCTTCGCTGTAACTGATGGAAATTTCGTCGGGTGTGCTTGCCATGTCGGTATTACCTCAGGTTGCGCCATTGCGTTGTAAAAGCTGGGCAATATCCCGCAAACCCAGGGAATTTGCAATGGCCAATGCTGTTTTCCCCCTAGCATCCTTGACCGTCACATCTGCGCCGAAGCTCACCAGATGCTTGGCTTGCTTGTGGTTACCCTGGCGGATGGCCAGCAACAAAGGCGTGTCGCCATTCGTATCCCGCAGGTTCATGTCCGCTCCATGTTGACTGAGATAGCGATAGACCTCGCGTTCACTCACCCCCTGGCGTACTGCGGCCAGCAGCAGGGCGTTGGCATCCATGTTTACGCCAGCCTTGAGAAGCAGGTCGGCAATACGCAGCTGCGAGCCCAGTACGGCATGATAGAGGGCATCATGACCCCGGGCATCCTTGCGTGCCACATCAACCCCATTCTTTAACAGCAGGCGCACGATGGCTGTGCGCCCGTTGCGCACGGCAACATGCAGGGGCGCATAACCGTCTCTGTCCAGCTGGTTCATGTCGGAACCCCAGCGGATGTGCCTTTCGATCTGTTCGATGTCACCCCGCTGCATGGCCAGATACAGGGGCACCGTGGGCTTCTCCGGATTCTCGCAACCGGTGAGCGCAAAAAGGAGTAGAACAAGAAGGATGGCTGTTTTCATATCCACGCAATGGTGTTACTTTGGCACCATGATAACAAAGGAATCCGTTTGCCGTTCATGCTGACGAAATTGGTTTTCACTCTGGCGGTGATTGGAGTGGTCATCCTCCTGGTCCGCTTTCGTGGCCGTCCCGCCAGGGCGCCAGTCCAGGTGCCACCAGCGCGATCAGGCGCTCCCTGGATGAAGGGGCTGGCTCTTGGCGTGGTGACCCTCATGGTTCTGGGATCCGCTCTGGGATTCTGGCTGTACTGGCGTGATGCGCATCAGGTGATGCAGGTATGGGTCATTGACAGCCAAACAGGACATCGCAGTGAATACCGGGCTTACCGGGGATCCCTGGAAGGCCGGAGCTTCGAAACCCTCGATGGTCGTCGTGTGCGCCTGGCGGAAACCGAACGCCTGGAAGTGGCTTCTGAATAATGGCAGTATCAGATTTCGTCATTCGACTTGCCTACAGCCTGGAAGAATCCGGCGCTTATGGGCGGGCCAAGAAAGCAGCCTACGACCTGCTGGAAAATCCCCACGCCCGCATTCGGCCCTATTTCGATATCTTCATGATGCTGCTGGTGCTGAGCAGCGTGTTCTTTCTGCTCTACAGCGTCAAGCATCACCTGGGCGCCTGGTCCGGGTATTTCGAGGACATGGTGGTGACCCTGTTCATTCTCGAATACCTGGGGCGCATGTGGGTCTATGACGACGTACACCGTATTGTTATCGATGAATATGAAAAAAGTGATCTGATCAACGAGCCTTTCCGCCTGTCCCGGGCATTGTGGACCATATTCCGCAGCAAATGGAATTACGTGAGTTCACCCATGGCCATTATCGATCTGCTGGCCATACTGCCCAGTTACCGGCCTCTGCGTATTTTGCGCCTGTTCCTGCTGTTCCGGCTGTTCAAGTTGTTCCGCTATGCGCACAGCATCCAGCAGTTCAGCTCCGTGCTGCGGGAAAAGCGCCTGGAGCTGTTCACCCTGTTCAGTTTCCTCATGTTCGTGCTGCTGGTGGGGTCTTCCGCAATCTATCTGTTTGAATCCCGGGAGACCGGGGGGGATATCGACGGCTTCTTCGAAGGCATCTACTGGGCCCTGGTGACCCTGTCCACGGTAGGATATGGCGATATCACGCCGCATACGGTGGAAGGCCGCCTGGTGACCATGGTGCTCATTATCAGCGGCCTGGGGGTCATTTCCTTTTTTACCTCTATCATCGTGTCCGCCTTTCAGGAGAAGATGAGCGAAGTGCGCGACCGGCGGGTTTCCCTGCTTCTGGAGAAAAAGAAGCGTTACACGGTGATTTGCGGTTTTGGACGCGTGGGGCAGGTGGTGGCGGGATACCTGGCCAGGGACAAGCTGCCTTTCGTGATCATCGATGCGGACGAGGATGCTGTGGACTTGGCCCGGCGGGAAGGCTACCTGGCGGTACAGGGCAAGGCAGAGCGCATTGGCCTGTTGCAGACCCTGGGCGTGGGGCGTTCGGCGGGCAAGATTTTGTGCCTCACCGGCGACGACGTGGTGAATGTGTTCGTCACCCTATCGGCGCGCCAGCTGGATGACAAAATCGAGATCATTTCCCGGGCCAACCATCACCAGACGGTCAATAAGCTGCTGCATGCCGGAGCCAACCATGCCCTGGAACCTTTCAAAATCGTCGGTCTGATCGCAGGTGAGTATGTGGGGCAGCCGGTGGCTTTCGAAGCCATACACGGTATTGTCATGGGCGAAGATGATATCCGTCTGGAAACCATCCATATTCCCCCGCGATCCTGGCTGGATGGCAAGACCATCGGCGACCTTCCTCTGAAGGAGATGCGTCTGATCCTGTTCGGGGTCATCACCACCCTGGATCGCAGCAGCGACCATGTGCGCAGTCATTTCGACCTGGAAGAACAGCGGTTCCAGTTCAACCCGGGGGCTGATTTTGTGCTGCTGGGTGATGACATGCTGCTGGTCTTCGGACACCAGTACAGCGTGTTGCGCCTCAAGCAGAAGCTCAAAATCCGGCGCTGGAGGAGAAAGGATGCGTAAGATCTGTAAACGGATCGTAGTGGTTGGCGCCACGCCTGTGGGATTGGAAGTGGCCCGCCAGCTTACCCAGCGAGGCCAGGCCGTGAGTATCGTGGATGATCACAAGGCAGACGTGGACAAGGCGCATTCCCAGGGTTTTGCCGTGGAGCAGATCAACCTGCAGGATGACGACGAACTGCGGCGTGTGGGTATTGGTGATGATGCTGATGTGCTGTTTGCCCTGCACAATGATGATGCCAGCAATGTGTTCCTGGTGATTTCCGCCAAGGCCATTGCTCCGGAACTGCCCATAGTATCCATCAGCGGCTCCCGGGATACCATTGAGCGCCTGTATGCCGCAGGAGCCACCAAGGTGATCGATCCTTACCGTATCAGCGGCTACAAGATCTACGAACTCATGCATCGTTCGGTGATTGCCGAGACCATGGAACGCACGGTATTTGGAAAGGTGGATCTGGATATCGCTGAAATCCATGTGGAGGAGGGCAGCTTTCTGCACGGCAGGTATCTGGATGAGTTGTCCCTGGACGAGCGCTACAACCTGATAGTGCTGGGGGTAGTGGACAGGAACTTTGGCGATCATCTCATCTTTGCCACGGATCCCCGACGCCATCGCATGGACAAGGGCGATGTGCTGGTCATTATCGGGCCGGAAGATGCTTTCGCCCGTTTCCATCATGACCTGAAACCGGAGCCGGCTGGTGAGGACCCTGTTTGAATTTCTGTTATTGGCATTTGCCTGGCTGGCGGGTTCTGCGCTGCAGGCTGAAACTCTTTACTACGAAGCCAGCTATCAGGGACTGTTCAGCGCGGGGCAGCCCATTGCCATTGCTGCTGTTTCTCTGGAAACCCTGCCGGTAGAGGCTGCGGGGGCTGAAAAACACTACCAGTCCACCATGCAGGTCACCTCGCAACCCTATACCTTTGTGGAGAAACATTACCCTATGAGGGTGCGTTATCGCAGTCTATGGACCTCCCAGCCACTGGCAGTAACTGCCCTGGAAACCTACGAAAAAACCCACAAGCTGAAGCATCAGATCATCTGGGTGGACTGGAAAGGCAAGCGTATGCTGCGTTTCCGCTCCCGGGGGAAAGGGGCGGGACAACATGTTTTTCCGGTGTCACTACAGAGCTGGCTGGCGCCGGGAGAAGCGTTTCAGTTTCACAAATATGGCCGGCACAAGGTGCCTCAGGGAATGCTGGACTGGCTGTCAATGCTCCAGGCAGTAAGAGGCCGGGAACTGCGGCATGGACTGCGGTACCACTATGCTGTTACCGATGGAAAGCACCTGTATCACTATCGGGTAAGCGTGGAAAAACGCCATCTGCTGGTAGTGGATGGCAAAGAATACCGAACCTGGAAACTGCGTTTCGATGCCACTGAAGAAGGAAAACCCGGTCCGGCTCACCGGCCTGTCTATGTGTGGTTGGCTGATGATGCAAAGCACACGCCTCTGCAGTTCGAAAGCCGCCATCCCCTGGGGCGCTTTACCATCAGGTTTTCTGCAGAAGCGGCTTCAGCCTTTCAGTGACAGATTGTCGGTGTCGGGGATGGGCACGGGTTCTTTCTCCTGAACAAACTCTTCCAGGGAGCCGGTATTGGCTGGTTGGGCCTGAAGATGGCTGATGTCCGGCAGTCTGTCCTCCGGGAAAGTTGCCTCTGGCTGGATGGGTTTGTCGTCTCTGGCGATATCAAGGTTGCTGACATCGGGCAGGGGGACGGTAGGTTTTTCTTCCACGAACTCTTCCAGGGAGCCGGTGTTGGCCGGACTGATATCGAGGCCGCTGGTATTGACAGGAGGGGGGGCTGGTTCGGGTGGCGCGGGCATGGGGCTGACGGGCGCCATGTCCAGGTTTTCACCCGCATGAGCCGCTACAGGTGTTTCATTTTCTGCCGTGCGGGGCAGGGGATTGAGATTCGCGCCAGCGGGCAGCAGACTCCATAGGGAAGGGGTTTCCTCGGCGTTGCGGGGCTTTTCCTGTTGCGGAAGTTCCCCTGCGGGGACGATATGAACCAGGGCGCCAACCTTGCGGAAGACTTCCCGGAATTTCCCGGACTGTTCCACGTTGACGTCTTTCTTGATGCGGCGGAGTTTGCCTGTGAACAAGGCATCCAGTTTGGCGCCAGACAGCTTAAATATTTTCCCTACGCCTTCTTTGACCTGCTCGGGGTCTTTGCCTTCGAGAATCTCGCCAGAAAAGTAGATGTCAAATTTGTGCTGCACTTGAATTTCTCCTGCTGTTTCGCAGGAATCCCCGAAATCATGGTTTCTGTACCCGAAAGACTAGCATACCGGAAGGGGTTTTCCGGGGATTTTTCCTCTGTATTGCAGGCTGTTTCAGGTTTTTTGCCTAGGAGGGGAGTGGGGCAGGCAGCGTCCCGGGGGGCAGGAGCCAAACCGCTATTGCATACAATAGCGGTTTGGCCCTCCGTTGCAGGTGATGTCAGAAAGTCTTTTTCAGTACAAAAGCGCCACGGATATCGCCTTCTTTGAAACCACGGGCGCGATCTGATGGATACAGGGACTTGAGGCGCATTTCCACTTCGGGCTTCACTTGCTCGCCACCATGGCAGTTCAGACAAACTTTGGCAGTGGGGATGGCTTTCATGTAACGGAATACCTTTTTACCGTTCTCCTCGACGACATCCGAATAGTCCAGGGTCTTGGGATCGGCGCCAGCGGCTTTCCGGGCCTCGAACTCCTCCATGACCTTGCGTTCCCAGGGAAGAGGCACATTGGCGGTGGAGCGGGGCTTGAGACTGGTGCGGGCCACGGTCCAGCCGCTGCTGGTGCTGACTTGCTCCGTAATCTCGGGGGCTTTTTCATTGCACACACTGATGGCGTTGACCGGCCCACCTTCTTTCATGGCGGCTTTCAGCTCGCTCTTGAGTTGAGTTGCGAACTGCTTGATCACTTTGCGTGCTTCCATGACCATTTCCTGATTGTCCGCCGCCATGGCGGGCAGGGCGATGCTGGTTGCGAGCAGAGCGCTCACGATGAATCGGGTTTTCATGTCTTTTGCCTCCTGGTCGTTATATGCCAGACTGAATTTGAATAAAGCATAGTTTTCCGTATTCAATCAGAATCGTGCATTGTGCCTTGACGGCTCCTTGCGCAGCATTGACAAATATCAGTAATTTTCAGGGTTCTTCCTGTCTTTTGGTGGCAATGAACCGTTGTTCGGGAGTATGCTTTGCTGCCATGAAAGCATTCGGATTCATTCAGTGCAACTGCTCATAGTCTCCAGAACTTCTGGACTGCTGGCTTCCATGTTCAGCCTGTCACTGTCAGTGCCTGTGCTGGTGGGCCTGTGGTACGAGGAGCCGGTGATGCGCGACTTTCTTCTGCCCCTCGTGCTGACCCTGGGAGCCGGTCTTTTGCTGTGGTTGCCTTGGCGGAAAAAACAGTCCCGCATCAGCCGCAAGGACGGTTTCCTCATTGTCACCCTGTTCTGGGGCTTGCTCAGTTTCATGGGCGCCTGGCCCTTGTTCCTGTCTTTGGATATGGATTTCATCGATGCCCTGTTCGAATCCGCTTCCGCCATCACCACCACTGGCGCCACGGTGATCACCGGACTCGACGACCTGCCACGCTCAGTATTGCTGTATCGACAGGAATTGCAGTGGATGGGAGGAATGGGCTTGATTGTGCTGGGTATTGCCGTACTGCCCATGCTGGGCATCGGTGGTATGCAGCTGTACCGGGCCGAAGCCCCGGGCCCTATGAAGGAAGAAAAGATGACACCGCGCCTGGCAAGCACTGCCCGTGCCCTGTGGCTCATCTATCTGTCTCTGACGGCTGCCTGCGCCTTTGCCTACTGGGCGTTTGGCATGGAGCCTTTCGATGCCATTGCCCACAGCTTGTCCACGGTTTCGACTGGGGGCTTTTCGACTCACGATGCCAGCCTGTCATGGTTTCACAGCAGCCAAATCGAGTTTGTATCCGTGGTTTTCATGCTGCTGGCTTCCCTGAACTTTGGCGTTCACTATCTTGCCATCTACCACAAGGCGCCCCGGCAGTACTGGGAGGACGTGGAAGCGCGTAGCTTTTTGATACTGGTGCTGGTTCTGGTAATCCTGGTGGGGCTGATGTTGCGCCTGGAAGGCGATTATCATGAGCTGCCTTCCAGCCTGAGGGATGCCGCCTTTGAGGTGGTGTCCGTCATCACCAGTACAGGGTTTGGCACCGTGGACTTCACCCAGTGGCCCGATTTTCTGCCGGTGCTGCTCATTTTCATCAGCTTTATCGGTGGTTGTGGCGGTTCTACAGCCGGGGGCATGAAGGTGATGCGGGTGTTGATGCTCTTCAAACAGGGCATGCGTGAAATCCGCAAGCTGATTCATCCCAATGCCATTCTGCCCGTGCGTCTGGGGAATCATGTAGTGGATCAGCGCATCATGAACGCCGTGTGGGGTTTTTTTGCCGCCTATACAGTAGTGTTCGTGGTGCTCATGCTGCTTATGATCCATGCCGGGCTGGATCAGGTCTCAGCGTTTTCCGCCGTGGCCACCTGCATGAACAACCTGGGTCCCGGCCTGGGGGTGGTGGCGAGCAATTTCCAGGATGTGAGTGACATGGGTAAATGGATCTCCATTCTGGCCATGCTCCTGGGCCGTCTGGAAATCTTTACCATATTGATCCTGCTCACGCCGTCTTTCTGGAAGGATTGAGGCTGGGGCAAAGTCCCTCTGCCTGATAGCAACTGCAACGAGAGGTGATGCAAAATGATGGATATGAACTTTCTGGTGATAGGTGGACCGCTGGTTTCATTGCTGGCGGGTATTGCCATCCTGATCTGGCCCAAACTGCTCAATTATATTGTTGCCTTCTACCTGATACTGTTTGGTTTGATCGGATTGTTGGCGGTGATCTGAGATATTAACCCGGGCATCTATATAGGTGCCGGGTTAAAAATTACGGATTCTGGGAAGGAATGGGTGATTCAGTGCCCGCTTCCTTCCCGTTGCAACCGTAACCTGTCAGAGTATGTCGGCGAGCAGCCTGCCGTCGGCGGGTGTCAGTTCATGTCCCTGTACAGTGATGTACACTTTGGATTTGCCACGCAGGGCGGGTACCTGGTTCATGTCCTGACTGAAAGGTGGCACCACCAGGTCACCGGCAATCACATAGCCGCCGCTGCGGATGATGGATACATATTCGATATCCGGATGGGGCTGGATGTTAAGCCAGTACAGCAGGGTGCCCGGCGCCGGCGGCACCAGATTGAACAGGATGCCCCGGGATACCTCCAGAGTATTGTACATGCGGTCACCGATTTCCTCGCGCACGATCCATTCCTTGATCATGCCGAACATGCCGCCGTCGTCCACGGCATCCGAAGCGCGAATGGCCTTGTCCGTGCCCAGGTGGGGTGCGGCGATGGTGATGAGTCGCTTTACCTGCCCCGCGCCATGCTGAACCAGCATCAGGCGCGCCACTACCCCCCCGGCTGAGTGACCCACGATGGTAATGTCTTCTCCGGGGTGCTTCTGTGAAATGCGGTCCAGGGCTGCCTTGAGCCAGCTGGCCTGGAAGGCGGCGGGTGCCAGGGAAGGCAGATTGACTGTGTAAAACAGCTTGTCACTGTCCTTGTGCGCTATAGGTTGGTCGATGAATCCCGTGGGGGATATACCCAGATATCCGGCCTGTTGCCAGCCAGCCTGGCGCAACATGGCGTTTACGCCACTGTACTCCCAGGTACTGGCGTCACTCAGATACCCATGCACCAGCACGGCGACTTGGGCCTGGGCGGACAGGGGGGCGGTAAAGATGAGAATCGACAACAACAGAATGCGGTAGATGGACATGGCGGCTGCCTCTGATTCGAAATAATAATAAGTATATTATAATACACTGATTAATCAAGTGAGACACACCATAATTCGGCTGTGTTGCCCCCGTTTACAACAAGGCGCCCAATCACTTCTACAGCCATTCCACAGCAGGTTTCAATAGCGGTAGCGCAACAGGCGCAGGGCGTTCAGAACCACGATGATGGTGCTGCCTTCATGAAAGATCACCGTGCTGCTCAGGCTGATGCTCTGTCCCAGAGCTGCGAGGATGAGGAAGAGGATCACCCCCAGGGAAATGCCGAGGTTCTGCATGATGATGCGCCGGCTGGCGCGGCTCAGACCCACAGCGAAAGGCAGCCTGCCCAGGTCATCGGCCATGAGGGCCACGTCGGCGGTCTCCAGGGCTACGGCCGTGCCGGCCCCGCCCATGGCGATGCCCACGGTGGCCGTGGCCAGGGCCGGTGCATCATTGACGCCGTCTCCGGTCATGGCCACTTTGCCATGAGCTTCCTTGAGGCGGTTGATGACCAGCAGCTTGTCTTCGGGCATCAGTTCCGCCTGCACTTCGGTGATGCCGGTCTGCCTGGCGATCTGATCTGCCACCTTGCGGTTGTCTCCGGTGAGCATGACCAGTTTTCGTATGCCCAATTCATGCAACTGTTGCAGCGCTTCGTGTATTCCCGGGCGAGGGGTATCGGCGACAGCCAGTATGCCAAGGATCTTTTTGCCCAGGCTTACGGCCATTGTGGTTTTGCCTTCTGATTCCAGGGCGGCGATGCGTTCCTCCAATGCATTGTCCAGTTCATACCAATTGGTTTCCTGAAACAGGCGCAGAGAGCCGATGAGTGCCGTCTGGCCGTCTATCATGCTCATGATGCCACGGCCTGCCAGGTTTTCCATACTGCCGGCGGAAGGCAGGGACAGGGCCTGTTGCCGGGCTTTTTCCACCACGGCCCTGGCGATGGGATGATTGGACTGTTGTTCTACTGCGGCGGCTGTAGCCAGCAATTCCCCCTCGGTACTGCCGTTCAGGGGCAGCAGGTCGGTGACCTGAAAGTTTCCCTGGGTCAGGGTGCCGGTCTTGTCAAAGGCCATGACCTCTATCACCCCCAGGTTTTCCAGGTGTACGCCGCCCTTGATGAGTACCCCGTTGCGCGCCGCCTGGCCGATCCCCGCCAATACCGCTGCCGGCGTGCCGATGGCCAGGGCGCAGGGAGAAGCCGCCACCAGGAGCAGCATGCCGGTGTAGAAACTCTTGGGCAGGGCTGCCCAGCCGAACAAAGGAGGCAAAATGATCACCAGGGCCACCAGAATGAGTATGGCGGGGACGAACCAGGCGGTGAAACGCCGGGTGAACTGCTGGGTGGGACTTTGCTGGCTTTGGGCATTGGCCACCATTTCCATGACCCGGTTCAGGGTGTTGTCTCGGGCCAGACGGGTGACTCTCACCTCCAGGGCGGCTTCCATGTTGATGGTGCCGGCAAATACTTCATCTCCGGGCTGCTTGTCCACAGGAACGCTTTCCCCGGTGATGGGGCTTTGATCCACGGCGCTTTCACCTTCCTCGACCTTGCCGTCCACCGGTAGGCGGTCTCCCGGGGGTACTACCACCAGGTCGTCGATGTTCAGGGCTTCCACGGGGACTTCCAGAAGCTTGCCGTCACGCCGGGTTCGGGCCGTGGCGGGCATGAGTTCGGCGAGAGCATTCACGGCGTTACGCGCACGATCCAGGGCATAGTGCTCGCCGGCATGGCCCAGGCTGAACAGGAACAGAAGGAAAGCGCCCTCCGCCCACTGGCCCAACAGGGCTGCGCCCAGGGCGGCGGCCAGCATGAGGATGTCCGTGTCGAACTTGCCCCGCAGCAGGGCGGGCAGGGCATGGGTGGCGATATCGTAGCCGCCCGCCACATAGGCAATGAAGTAAAGAATACGCGCCTGATCCGCGCCCAGAGAGAAAAAGCTTTCCCCGATCCATCCCGCGAGAAAGCACAGGCCCGCCAGGGTAACCAGGATATAGGTCCAGCGTTCCTGCAGGGCATGGGGAAGAAAGGCTGGGGCGCTGCCGTGATCGTGAGCATGATCGTCGGACTCTTTGCCAGTGCGGGCCGCAGCTATAAAGCCCAGTTTGCGCATGGTGGCTTCGATGCGCTGACGATCCAGGCGTTCGGTTTCATAGGCGACGAAAGCCAGACCCGCGGCGGTGTTGACGCTGGCGTGTAGCATGCCCGGCAGTTTTTCCAGGGTCTTTGCAAGCACGCTGGCGGCATCGGGGGATACATGGCTTTCAAAAGGGATGCGTTCGTGCCGGTACTGTCGGGTGAAGTTGCTGCCGGCCTTTCTGGCCAGGGATTCCACGTCTTGCAGGGATATGAGATTGGGATCGTAATGAATGCAGAGCTGGACGGGGTCTCCCTGCCTGATATGCGCCTGGTAAATGCCCTTGTGCTGTAACAGGGTTTTTTCCAGGTTGTCCAGACAGCTGTCATGGGCATCTTCCACCTCCGGCAGCAGCAGGGGAATGTCGAGTTTTAGGGTTTTTTCGCTCATGAATGGGATTCAGTCCAGGTGGCGGTGCTGCCATTCCAGGAAAGCGGCATATACGTGGTTGCAGTAACTTTCCTTGTCGTTGAACTGCTCGGGCTGAAAGGCATCGTACAGGTGATAGTTGACGCGGTTGTTGCTGCTGAGCATGAAGTCCAGGATCTTGCGCGGCAGGCTTTGTGACGACCAGTGAAAATCGTCCTGGGATTCATAGTGCAGAAAAACCGGCAGTATGGGAATACCGCTGCGCAGAGACAGGTCGAAAGCGCCGTAGCGGAAGTGGTCGTGCAGGCGCTTGCCCTTGATGCCTCCTTCCGGGTAGAGGGCGATATTGTGTCCAGCTTCCAGCGCTTCCAGCATGGCCTGGCTGGCCTGTTGGCGGGAATCACGGGATTCCCGATGTACGTACAGGGTGCCCGCCGCGGCGCTGATACGCCCGGCGATGGGCCAGTTTCTGACTTCTATCTTGGCCAGGCTGAGTACCGGGAACAGGGCGGGTATGCCGATATCCTCGAAGGCCGAGGGATGATTGGCGATGAGAATATACTGACGGGGAACAGCTGCTTTGTTGCGCTGGTGCAAACGCAGATCCACCCCCAGGGCATCGGTCCAGGCCTTGCACCAGAGCCTGAACAGCATGCGGAACCAGGGACGCCCATGCTTTTTCTCCGGCAGGAAGGAGAGGGCGTAGAGCAGGGTGGTGAGAAAGGTCAGTTCCAGCCAGCCGGCCAGCATCCACAGCCAGCGCAGCAAAGGGCGGATCACCCGTTTCCCTCCAGGAAATCCTGCAGGAGCTCAGGCTTTTTTTGCCCTATAAGCACCTGGCTGACGGCTCCCCCTTCAATGAGCAGGATGGTGGGGGTGGCGCGGATGCCGATTTCTTTCGCCAGATCCAGGTGCTGACTGATGTCCAGGGTATAAACATGGGGATGACTTTGGGCCAGGCCACTGATCTGCGGCAGCATGGCTTTGCAGGGTGCGCAACCGGGGCTGTGGCAGAAAACCAGGGCACGCTTTTCTGACGGGAAATCAGGAAAAAGACTGTGCAGGACGGATACAGACTGTCCTTTGGACTGCATGGCCTTGTGCCGGATATAGAGCTGTATGCCAAACACCAGGGCAATGATACCGAAGACGATGAAAGGTGTGGCGTCTTGCACGGGGCGCTATTCCTCCGCCCATTTGTCATTGAGCAGTTCAATGGGGTAGCCGTCGGGATCTTCCAGAAAGGCGATAATGGTGCTGCCGGCATTCATGGGGCCCGCATCCCGCAGGATTTTCACACCCTGTTCTCTGGCAACGCGGGTGGCTTCATAGACGTCGTCCACGGCAATGGCAATATGGCCAAATGCGGTTCCCAGGTCATACTGCTCAACCCCCCAGTTGTAGGTCAGTTCCAGCACAGTGTTGGAGGCTTCATCCCCGTAGCCCAGAAAGGCCAGGGTGAATTCCCCTTCTGGATACTCCTGCTGCCTCAATAACCGCATGCCAAGTATTTTTGTATAAAAATCAATGGATTTATGCAGGTTGCCGACGCGTAGCATGGTATGCAGAAAACGCATTTCTTTACTCTCCAGGACGTATTGGTTGTTTTTCGAGCTGTCCTTGAGCATAGCTGCTTTACGCCGGGGTCACAAATGCAGTCAGATCTGAACGCTGAGAGGGTTTTGTGAACCCGTCGAGGATAAATCTCCGCTTCTTAATCTTCATTTAATCTTGCTCTCCCATAATCAGCCATACGTAATGACCAGACTCCCCGGAGGAGCTTCCTCATGAAAATCACCCCGAAACTACAGATCGGCCTGCTGTTGATGCTGGCCGCCTTCTGTATTATTCCTGCCGCCGCAATGGCGGATATCAATACTGCCACAGGCCTGAGTCCGTCCAAGAGTGAAGATGACGGTGAAAATGATCTGGGCCGTGGCAAGAACCTTTCCATCAAGGAGGCAGTTTGGGATAAGGAGAAAAAGCGCCTGAAGGCCAAGGGAAAGGGGCCGGATGGAAAAACCGTACACCTGGAATCAGTGGCATCCGGTGATGAACTTGATTCAACGCGTATCAGATCCAGCAAATGGAAGATCAAGGTTTCCCTGCATGACAAGGTTCCCTGCCGTGTAAGAGCCCGCCTGGATAACGGTGATTCCGTGGAGAAGGACGTAAAAGATGCGCCCAAGGACTGTGATGGTGGTGGTACGCCACCTCCTCCCCCACCCCCAGTGGCGGGCGATTTTACGGTACTGGCCGCCAATGATCTGGGCATGCACTGCGCCGACCAGGATTTCCGTCTGTTCAGTATCCTGCCGCCCTACAACGTGATGAATGCCCAGGTATTGCGCAAGGGTGATGAACCTCAGCTGCTGACCCCTGCGGACGGTATCCAACTGACCTACCGGGCAGTTCAGGGTAATCTCATTGACCCCACGCGTCCGAATCTGCCGCCCATCGCGACAAACTCCATTACCTCTACGAATCAGAATGACCTGATCAGTGGTATCTACAAGTCCAATTTCTGGGATATTGCATCCGGTCCTACAGGTCAGGCTATTGGTTTCCTGGCATATGAGAAGCTGTATCCGCCAGGCATTCTCGGCTTGTTCCCCTTTGAGGCGGATCTGGGCTTGCCAGCGCCCAATGTGGAAGAACTGTACCTGACCAATCCCGGCCACCTGACTGCAGAGCAGTCAGAAATGCCCGGTAAGGCTAATCCTTATCATGCCAATGAAGCCAAGCCTTTCCATGCCTATTACCAGGATTTTCCGTTCTTCATCAATTTCCCCTTTGGTTACACCATTCGGGATTTCAAGCGATTCGCGGCTGAAGGCATTCCCACAGGCTATATCGATGATCAGGGCCGTACCAATGCCTATCCGTTGATGCGGGTTCAGGCCTGGGATTCCACCGGCAAGATGCTGGCGTCCGTGGATACTGTAACTCCCGTGGCTTCCGAAGCGGATTGCGCCATCTGCCACGCCAGCCAGAACGTGTGCGACTATGACACCACCAATACCCTGGTGTGTGATGATATCGCCAACTTCAAGTATCCTGGCGTGAACTTCATTACCGATGCCAGCGGTGTGATTGGTGCTACACCTGAACAGCAGGTGATCAACGCCGCCAAGATCAACGTCATGCGCCTGCATGATCACAAGAATGGCACCAGCATTGCGCCGCTGAACGATGATGGCACCAATGCTGATGGCAGTACGCCCAACGTAGTCTGCGCCAACTGTCACTATTCTCCTGCTCTGGACCTGGCGCATCTCGGTCCCACCGACGACAATGGCAAGGAACAGACTCAGCATGTAAGTATGTCCCGTGCTATGCATGCTGTGCATGGCAACCTCCCCAACGTGGATCCCAGCCTGTATGGGAACCTGTTCCCCATCATGCCGCCACCTGATCAGCGGGGCGGTCTGGATGTGGATGGCCTCTTGGGGGAAACTTGCTACAACTGCCATCCCGGCAAGCGCACCAAATGTCTGCGGGGCGCCATGGGCGGTGCCGGCACCGTCTGTCAGGACTGCCATGGCCAGATGACTCAGGTGGGCGACGATTTCACCGAGAATTTCGCCAGTGTGCCTTTCCCGGCAGGGGCCAACCTCAACAAGCGGGTCTCCTGGGCCAGCGAGCCCAAGTGCCAGTCTTGCCATGTGGGTGATGTCCTGCAGGTTGCGCAGCTGCGCAACAGTGGACAGCTCAATGATGTCGTCGTGAATGCGGTGGACAGTCTGGGCAATCCCGATGGGCTGCGCCTGCAGATGACTTATCGCAAGTCTGATCACATCATGAATGGCGGTCCCACGGACTTGACCTTGCTGGATTTCCCCAATTCCCGTTTCGCCACCACGGAAGCCTTGTACAGGCTGAGCGGCGTTGGGAACAAAGGGCATGGCGACCTCAGTTGTGAGAACTGCCATGGCAGCACCCATGCCATCTGGCCCAATAAAAACCCGTTCTCCAATGACAACAAGGCTGCTAACGATCTGCAGGGCCATGCAGGCCCCATCATAGAATGTTCCACCTGTCATACCAGTGATCCTGGAATAACCCTTGATGGACCCCATGGTATGCATCCTGTTG
This sequence comes from Sedimenticola sp., assembly GCA_026994195.1. Classification (GTDB taxonomy): domain Bacteria; phylum Pseudomonadota; class Gammaproteobacteria; order Chromatiales; family Chromatiaceae; genus Thiolapillus. Next base: position 18,398 of record JALWRH010000114.1, read on the forward strand.
GCAATACAGCCTTCTCAGCAGGTGGGCATGAGCATCTTGCAGAAAGGAACAAAGATGCCTGTCGTGCCTGCCATGGCCAGAATGGAGAAGGCAGCGTACTGTCCCGTGCCGCAGCGGACCGTGTCCTCGACAAAGATGAGCATGGCAACAACACCATCAGCATCGCGAAAGGCGACCCGGTAACCTGTACGCTCTGTCACAAGAACAAGCTCTGATATAGCAGGAGCGTATTCGCCTATAGCCCGCACCGGAATGTCGGTGCGGGTTTTTTTATAGAGGTTTTTTCGGCAGAAGGTAAAGATCCGGATTAAGCTTCAGTTAAGCTCTTGTTGTTAGGATGATGCGGTGGGGGATGTAAAAAACCAATTAAAACATATGCTTGTGAAATATCTATCAGGCCTGTACGGATGAGTGGGAGAAGAAGTTCACGCCTTGCAGCAGGCCCCAAAGCTGGCCTGGTGAGGAAGACACATGGCGATGAGATCCATCCTGTGGATGACAGTCGAAAGTGAGATCGTGCTGACCGGAGTGCAATGACACCATGAAAATACTGTTGCTGGAAGATGATGCCTTGCTGGGGGAATGCGCCCGGGTGGGACTGGCGCAGCGGGATTTTGCGGTGGAGTGGGTGACAGAGATCCGTCTTGCAAGGCGTTTGTTGCGGGGACAGGGGTATGACTGCCTTCTGTTGGACCTGAGTCTGCCCGATGGGGACGGGCTGGAGTTTCTCCGGGAGCTTCGGGAAAGCGGCAATGTCGTCCCTGTGGTTGTGATTACTGCGCGTTATGAAGTGGAAGAGCGGGTCAAGGGGCTGGAGTATGGAGCGGACGATTACCTGACCAAGCCTTATTCCCTGGATGAGCTGGCAGCCCGGTTAAGGGCGGTGTTGCGGCGCCGTGAGGGACGGGCCAGCAATGTGCTAGCCTGCGGCAACATCTACCTGGATCCCCTGGCCATGTTAACCCGCATCGATGGAGAACCGGTGGATCTTCCTCCCATGGAATTCCGTCTCCTGCGCGCCTTCATGCAACAGGCCGGAAAGATCCAGACCCGGGAAAGCCTGCTGCAGGCGCTGCGTGGCGATGGGGCAGAGGACGTGGCCAGTAATCTTCTGGATGTGCATATCCACAACCTGCGCAAGAAACTGGGCAGTGGTCGTATCAAGACAGTGCGCGGTCTGGGCTATATTTTCCTGCGGGAGGCGTGAGTTTGCACCTTTCCGCATCACTGAGCCGGCGCCTGCTGATCATATTGGCGGCAGCCATGCTGGTGGCCCTGGTGGTTACGGTTTACAGCCTCCTGGAGTATGTGGACAAAGAAGCCGAGGAAGTTCTGGATACGCGGCTGCTGTTGACGGCAGAGAATCTGCTTCGCCAGGCGCGGCGGCAGTTGCGGGAAGGCAATCTGAATGAAGTGTGGCTGAGCCTGGAAACCGTACGTGGCTTGGAAAACGCCTGGCTGACCAAGTTTGCCCTGGCGGACAAGACAGCTTTTGATGAGGAGCAGGAAAGAACCCGGATACGTTCTTACATCTGGCTGACCGGCAGCGAAGGGAAAGTGGTGGTAGGACAGATTCTGCCCGGTTATAACCCTAACCATGCCCGGGAAAGAAAGTTGAGAAGCGTCCAGTATGATGGTGCGGAATGGCGTGTGGCCGAGGTTCACCAGGACGGTTTGCATCTGCATATTGCCCAACGGGAGGATCTGCGCGCCTACCTGGTGAAGGAGATTGGCATGAAGCTCATGGAAAAGCAGCTCATTGCCATCCCGGTCATTATTTTCGTACTTTGGCTGGGTATCCGGCGGGGCCTGCGTCCCCTGTCCCGTTTGAGTGATCAGATTGCCAGCCGCAAGCCGGACAATCTCAAGCCGGTGCAACTGGACCAGGTGCCGGTTGAGATCAAACCTCTGGTTGAATCCATCAATACCCTGCTGGCGCGCCTGGAGGCGAGCCTGGAGAGCGAACGCCGCTTTACATCAGACGCCGCTCATGAGCTGCGCAGCCCTCTGGCCGTGGTGCGCAACCTGGCCAGGATACTGGCAGGCGCCCACAGTCTGCAGGAAGTGCAGTCATCGGCGCTGCTCCTGGACAAGAGTGCCGTGAGAATGGCGGAACTGCTCTCCCAGTTGCTGCATCTGGCCCGCCTGGACAGCCTGGTGAATATGAAGGACCTGCGGCCCGTTTCATTGCGTGGGTTGATGCGGGAAGTGATAGGAGAGCTGTTGCCCAATGCCATTTCCCATGGGGTGAATCTTTCCTATATGGCTGAAACGGAATTCCAGATCATGGGGGACCGGGGTTTGCTGAAACTGTTGTTTCAGAATGTCCTTGGCAACGCCATCAAGTATGGCAAGAAGGACGTAGAGGTTCATGCCCACGTGCTGAATCAGGTATTGACCATCAAGGTTCTGGACGATGGTTCCGGTGTGGCTGCGGAAGATCTGCCGAGATTGTTCGAACGCTTTTTCCGCAGTCAGGACGCCAAGCAGCAGGCAGAAGGCAGCGGCCTGGGCTTGTCCATTGTCCGTCGGGTAGTGGAACTGCACGGTTTCACAGTAGGGGCCAGCAACCGTAGTGATGGTGGACTGTGCGTGGAAGTGGGTATTCCTGCGACTGCCTGGGAGCATGCAGAGGGTTCGGAGCAGGAGTCTGTCAGTTGATATGCTCCTCCAGGCGGATGCCCAGTATTTCCAGCATGGTACCGCCAAAAGCGCCTCCGATAGCGCCACCCAGCAGTCCCAGAGGCGCCGCATCCAGCACTCCTTGGTAGCGGCTGATCTGTCCCAGTTCGGGAACTGTGAGATAGCTTTCTCCGATGATCCAGAATACGGAGGCCACGCTGACGGCGATCACTCCGCTCACCAGCGGGCCACCGGTCTTCAGCGCCAGGGAACTGCTCAGGATCGGAAGGCGGTGTTTGATCAGGTATACGTAGCACAGCCCCACCAGGGAAACAGCAATGGCAGTGACCAGCCAATGGTTGTCCAGGAGGGAGCTGCTGCTGACGATGAAATAGAGTACAGGGCCGGAAATCAGTCCGGCGATCAGGCCGGTGCCCGTTTGCGCCAGGGGTTGGGAATCGCGAATTTCCCGTTTGGTGAAAAAGCTGCCGGCAACAAAGCCCGCCACCAATGCGATTCCCAGAAGCAACAGAGGCTGATGGTAACCGGCAAAAAGTATCTGGTAGGAAATGGCGGTGAGTATGCCGGTCAGGCTGCCTCCCAGGGCGACCAGCATGCTGCCAAAGAAAGCGGATATGACCATTCCGGAAAGCGTGGAGGCCAGCATCAGCGCCAGCCACGGAGAAAGCCCCTCGATGAGCAAAAAACTCAGCATCCCGGCAAAGAAACCGCCAAACAGAGCGCCGGAGAACGCCCAGATCACGGCCTTGCCCAGGATTTTCAACAGTTTGTCCAGCATATCCGGCTTATTTTTTGGCAGAAGGGCTGCGGATCAACCAGGTCTTGCCAGTGGATTGGCAGAAGGTCAAAGGGCCACTGCCATCCCTGTTGGGTGAAAAGCGTACTTGCCGGCAGGGCATGGCGGTGTCTCTAAGGGTGTTCAGAACCCTGATATCTCCCTGCCTGCCGGATTCCGGGTTGCGCCAATGGCGGCTTTCTCCATCTTTTGCTGTGTTCAGTGCATCCTGCAGCGTCTGGGACAGGGCAGCCCAATCGGCATCACTGAGATCGCCCAGGCTGGAGTTGTGCAGCCATTGCCAGTTGCTGGCCTGACAGGCGAAGGAAACCAGGCTCAACGTCATGATCAGAAGCAAAGGGGTTTTCTGTTTCATTGGCAGTGTGTCCGGCGGTTCGCGGTATTGAAGTAATTCTACACCTTATCTGGGGATTTGCATCGTGCAGCCAAGTCAATAAGGTAAACAGGGTAGTTTTTCATTGACCTGCAAGGTCAATATCAGTATTTTACAATGTTTGGATTTTGTCCCTTGAGACAAGCCCTGGTTGGGCTATTTTGGAGGTTACTGCGGTGGATTTGACTGGCGCTGAAATTGTCGTCCAGGCACTGAAAGAAGAAGGTGTTGAGTACGTTTGGGGTTATCCCGGTGGCGCAGTGCTGCATATTTATGATGCGCTGTTTCAGGAAAAAGCCTTGCAGCATATCCTGGTGCGTCATGAACAAGCGGCGACTCATGCTGCCGATGGGTATGCTCGCGCTACCGGTAAGGTGGGCGTGGCCCTGGTGACCTCTGGTCCCGGCGCCACCAACGCAGTCACAGGTATCGCTACTGCCTACATGGATTCCATCCCCATGGTCATCCTCACCGGCCAGGTGCCGGTTCCCTTCATTGGCAGCGATGCTTTCCAGGAAGTGGACATCACCGGTATCACGCGTCCCTGCGTGAAGCATAACTTCCTGGTCAAGCGGACTGAGGACATTGCTGAGACCATGGCGAAAGCATTTTATATCGCCCGTACAGGCCGTCCTGGCCCTGTGTTGGTGGATATACCCAAGGATGTCACGGATCCTGGCGTCCGGGTGCCCTTCGAGTATCCCAAGAAAGTCAGCATGCGATCCTACAAGCCCGTAGAGAAAGGCAATACCCGCCAGGTGCGCAAGGCAGTGGATCTGATGGTCAAGGCGCGCCGGCCGGTTGTCTACACCGGTGGTGGCGTGGTGCTGGGCGAGGCGTCAGAGGATTTGCGCAAACTCATAGCGCATACCCATTTCCCTGTGACCAACACCCTTATGGGGCTGGGTTCCATTGCCGCGTCTGACGATCATTTTCTCGGAATGCTGGGCATGCATGGCACTTATGAAGCCAATATGGCCATGCATGAGGCTGATCTCATCATTGCTGTTGGCGCCCGCTTCGACGACCGGGTAACGGGTAAACTGGCCCAGTTCTGTCCCAATGCCAAGATCATACATGTGGATGTGGATCCGGCGTCCATTTCCAAAAATGTACGGGTGGATGTGCCTATCGTCGGGCAGGTCAAGCCCGTACTCAAGGACATGCTCAAGTTTCTCAAGGAGAGAAAGAGCGGACCGGACAAGGCGGCGCTCAAAGAATGGTGGGCGCGCATCAAGACCTGGCGGGATGTGGATTGCCTGAAATACGCCAATTCGGATAAGGTCATCAAGCCCCAGTACGCCATTGAAACCCTGCACAAGGTAACCAGGCGGCGTAACTTCTACCTGACCTCTGACGTGGGTCAGCACCAGATGTTTGCCGCCCAGTTCTATCCTTTCGAAAAGCCGCGCCGCTGGATCAATTCCGGCGGACTGGGCACCATGGGCTTCGGCCTGCCCGCCGCCATGGGCGTGCAGCAGGCCTTTCCCAAGGCCACCGTGGCTTGCGTGACGGGCGAAGCCAGCATCCAGATGTGCATTCAGGAACTGGCTACCTGTGCCCAGCATGATCTGCCTTTGAAGATCATTCTGCTGAACAACGGTTACATGGGCATGGTGCGCCAGTGGCAGGAATTCTTCTATGACAAGCGCTATTCTCATTCCTATGTGGATGCCCTGCCTGATTTCGCCAAGCTGGCAGAGACTTATGGTCATGTGGGCATGACCATCGAGAATCCTGGCGACTTGGAGGCGGCTTACAAGGAAGCCTTTGGCATGAAAGATCGCCTGGTGTTCATGAACGTGATCATCGATCCGGAAGAGAATGTTTATCCCATGATCGAGGCGGGCAAGGGACACCATGAAATGCACATGTCCCCCCACTTGTCCGCGGAACGGGAGCTGGCCTGATGAGACATATCATTTCCGTACTGATTGAAAACGAAGCGGGGGCTCTGGCCCGGGTTTCCGGCCTGTTTGCTGCCCGGGGTTACAATATCGAGTCTCTGACCGTGGCCCCCACCGAAGATGCCACCCTGTCCCGCATGACCATCGTCACCCACGGAGACGAGATGATCATCGAGCAGATCATTAAGCAGTTGAACAAGCTGGTGGATGTGGTCAAACTGCTGGATCTGTCCGAGGGACCGCACATCGAGCGGGAACTGATGATGGTGAAGGTAAAGGCGGAGAAAGGCATGCGCGAGGAGATGAAACGCATGGCGGATATTTTCCGCGCCAACATCATCGATGTTACCGATTGCAGCTACACCATCGAACTGACTGGCGCTGGCGAGAAGCTGGACGCTTTTCTGCAGGCTGTGAACGACGATCTGATCATGGAAGTCGTGCGTTCCGGTCCTTTGGGGATTTCCCGGGGCGAAAAGGGGCTGGGGCTGTCAACAAATTCCTGAACCCTCGGGTTCAGAACATTATTCAACTAAACAGAGTAATCAACAGGAAATCACATGAGTATCAACATCTGCTACGACCAGGACTGCGACATTTCCCTGATTCAGAACAAGAAAGTCACCATCATCGGCTATGGCTCCCAGGGTCATGCCCATGCCAACAACCTCAAGGATTCAGGCGTGGATGTCGTCGTGGGCCTGCGCCCCGGCTCGGCTTCTGCGGTGAAGGCGGAAAATGCCGGCCTGACCGTAAAACCCATTGACGAAGCGGTGAAAGGCGCTGATGTGGTCATGGTGCTGGCGCCGGATGAACATCAGGCAGCCTTGTACAAAGCGATTATCGAGCCGAATATCAAGGAAGGCGCAGCCTTGGCTTTTGCCCATGGTTTTGCCATTCACTACAATCAGATCGTTCCCCGGGAAGACCTGGATGTGATCATGATCGCCCCCAAGGCGCCCGGGCATACCGTGCGCAGTGAGTTCGTCAATGGCGGCGGTATTCCCGATCTGGTAGCGGTTTACCAGGACGCAACCGGCCTGGCAAAGGCGGTTGCCCTGTCTTATGCATCCGCTATTGGTGGTGGGCGCACCGGCATCATCGAAACCACCTTCAAGGATGAGACGGAAACCGACCTGTTCGGTGAACAGGCTGTACTCTGTGGTGGCGCTGTGGAGCTGGTCAAAGCCGGATTCGAAACTCTGGTGGAAGCGGGCTATGCCCCTGAAATGGCGTACTTCGAATGCCTGCACGAGCTTAAGCTGATCGTTGACCTCATGTATGAAGGCGGCATAGCCAACATGAACTACTCCATCTCCAACAATGCCGAGTATGGTGAATACGTGACCGGACCCAAGGTCATCAACGAGGAAAGCCGCAAGGCCATGAAAGAAGCGCTGCACAACATTCAGACGGGTGAGTATGCCAAGCAGTTCATCCTGGAAGGTCAGACCAACTATCCTTCCATGACAGCCTACCGCCGCCTCAATGAAGCGCATCCCATCGAGGAAGTGGGCGCTCAACTGCGTTCCATGATGCCCTGGATCAAGAAGATCGTGGACAAGAGCAAGAACTGATCTGTTCTGCAGGCACAACAAAGCCGGCCTTGAGCCGGCTTTTTTATGCCTGGATTTCCCGGCGGCTATTCCGGGTCGGGGCCAAATCTTGGGTAGTCGCTTCCAGGAGGCAGGATGAATTTTTCATCGTTGCCACAGCGTGTAAGCGGCAGAACCAGCAGGGAAGGACGGGCGCCACGGCCTACTGGCATCATACGTAAAACGGCATCCTGGCAGTCGTCACCGTTGACGTCCGCGAAATCGACCGAAAGAATGCGGTATCCGGGAGCCTTGGAATCGCGGATGCAACGCAGCCCCATGCCGGTGTGATAGATATATCCGCGGAACAGGCCGTTTTCAAAGCGGCAGTCCTTGAGGTTTTCTTTTTCCCGTGTCTGCTGCATGGGCATGGTGCTCATGAACATGGAAAAATTTGGCATACCCTGCATGGGGGGTGGGCAGGCTGCTGGATTGTGCAGCAGCAGATTCAGATCACAACCTGGGCGCAAGGGCAGGTCGGTAATGTTGGCATTGTAGAAATCATAGTTACTGACATAGTCCTGGGAAGCTTTTCCTGAGTATTTGTTTAGGAAGTTAAGGTAACGGCAATCATCGTCGGCCTTCATCCACAAGCGCCTTTCGATGCTGTTGCCCCAGTGCCCATTGCCTTCCAGGAGCCGGCTGTTGAGCTTGCCGCAATCTTTGGGGATATTGAAGGTTTCCTTCTCATAGCGCGAAGTCGGCAATTGAATTTTGTATTCCTTGACCTTTTCCCCCGTGTAGGGGGCGCTGAAGTAGGGGCTGGCTGCACTGGTTGCATGGCTGGATGCAAAGCCTGTTGCCTGGAAAGACAGCAACAGGCAGAAGACAAGGTGAGGAGTGATTCTGCTCATAATTTTCCTCCTTTGGCGTTGTTCTGTTTTTTGGCTCTCATTTCCTGTTTGCTGATCAACTTGATCATACGGCGGCTCAAGTCTGATGTCAGGTTGGCGAAGATGCGTGCGGATATCAGCGGGCGGTGGCGCATGGTGCGCTCGATGCCTTCGCGGGTCAGCACCAGCACGGTGCTGTGTTCCCTGACAACAGCATCCGTTTTTCTCGGGATATTGGCAAACAAGGCCACGTCGCCGAATACGTCTCCCGGCGTGAAACGCTCCAACAGGTTGCAGCTTTCTTCACCTATCCCGGGGAGGCAGACTTCCACTTTTCCGGTCAACAGTACGTAGAGTTCAGTGCTTACCTCGCCACGCCGGAAAATACGATCCCCCTTGTTGAATTCCACCATGCGCCCGGTCAGGATGAACTGACGAATCTGCCAGGGCTTGAGATTCTTGAACAGGGGGCTTTTCTCCAGCACTTTCTTGCGCAGCCGCAGGGAAAGCATATCCCAGATGGTCACCAGACGCAGGGAGGATACAGCCAGGGGGGTGATGATAAAGTCGGCTATGAGCGCAGTGGCGATTACCAGTGCACCCAATGCCCCAAACTGCACGATGGGTTCGAAACTTGCCTGGGTGAATACCAGAAAGCCCGTGATCAATGCGATAGAAGTGGATACCACTGGCAGAGCTTCACCGTAGATGCTGTATTCCATGGCGCTGTTATGACTTTTTCTGGCTTTCAGTTCCCGGTTGTAACGCAACATGAAATGCAGGGTGTCGTCTACGGCAATACCGATGGCGATGGCGGCGGCCATGGTGGTGCCGATATTCAGGGGTATGCCGGCGTAACCCATGAAACCAAACATGACGATTACGGGAAAAAAGTTGGGTAAAGCAGCGAGCAGGCCAACCTTCAACTCTGTGAACAGCACACCGATGATGAGTACGATGATGACCAATAGCAGGGCAATGGATTGCAGTTGTCCTCTGATCATGGCATTGGTTGCCGAAAGGGTGAGCACCGAATCGCCGGTGATATGGGCGCGCAGACCCGGATCCAGGTTATGATTGATGAATGCCTGCAAATCTTCCAGGGTGGACTGCAGTTCTTCGCTGGATTCGATGCTATGACGCACCAGGATCCGGGTGCGGCTGAAGTCTTCGGATACATAGGATGATACATCCTTGTGATTGAGGAAGATCATCAACTCGGTGACGATATCATCCGACTCCGGCATCATGGGTTCATCCAGTTCCTGGAATGCCCCGTTGAGCAGAGACAGATAATTGGCAAAGGATGTCGTGGATTCAGACCAGCCCTTTTCCTGGATGTATTTTTGAATCTGGTCCAGCTCTTCCAGGTAGCGAACCTTCAGGAAGGTATCCTCGATACCCGACTCCACGACTATGGAAAGAGATTCCAGCCCTGCAAGATTCTCATTGACCAGCTCAATTTTCTGCCGAACTTCCGAATTCTCGCCCAGGCTGTCGATGGCATTGTGATTGATATGTATGCGCGGGATGCCGAAAATGGCCACCAGGGTCCAGGCGAGAAAGAAAAAGATGATCGAGCGGCGATGGCGCCACAACCATTCCCAGTAACGTTTGGCCAACAGGCGGGTCTTTCCGCTGTAGATGCGCGCCTTGCCATCCAGTTGCCACTTGCCAGCCAGGGCCAGTACGGAAGGAATGAGTATGACGGTGGCAAGAAAGTTCAGGGCCAGGCCGGTGGAGGCGACCAGACCGAACTGCCACAGGGCTTCGATACGGCTCAAACCTACAGAGAGGAAGCCCAGGTAGGTGGTAAGGAAAGTCAGCAGCACGATGCCGCCCATGCGGCGGGACATGTGCTTCAATGCCTCGCGGGTATCCAGGCCTGCCTTCTGTCCGTGCCGGAACTCGGCCAACAGGTGAATGTCTTCTGTGGAACCCACGATGATCAGCAGAATCGGAATGATGGAAGTTACCACATTTATGGGAATGTCGGCGGCACCCATGAAACCCAGGGTCCAGAGAATACTGAAACCGGCGGTCATGATGGGCAGCAGGATGTCGATGACCTGGCGCAGGAGCAGGAACAGGGCAATGAGCAGGGCGCCAACAGCGAGGGGGAACAGGCTGGTCTGTTCTGTGCGGATACGTTCGGCGATTTCCGTGCGTACCTGGGGAAAACCGATGGCAAAGGATGTTCCGTACCAAGGTCGAAGTTCCTCTGCTATGGCTTCAAGTTCGTGAGTGATGATTTCATCGTTCCACTGTGGCGGCCTCGCACCGGGCTTCTTCATCATGATGGCGACAGCCATCACATTCCGGTCGGGTGACAGCAGGATATTCCGGAGGAAAGGGTTTTTGCGTGCCTCCGCAAGAACATGCTGGGATTCTTCAGCAGAGTCCGGCAGTTTTGCCAGATAGGGTTTTTTGTCCAGGTAACCGTCCACGGTTTTGACCCAGGGGACGGAGAACAGGCTTTCCACCTTGCTGACAAAGGGCAGGGCCTGCAGTTTCTCAATGGCTTTCTGCAAGGCCTGGAGTTTCTCCTTTGCCAGCAGGTCGTCCGATTCCAGGTACAACAGATTGGCCTGTTCGTCACCAAACAGGTCTTGCACCTTTTGATAGTACTTCTGTTCAGCATTGTTCTGGACCAACATTTCGCTTGCAGAGATTCGCACTTCCACTTTGCCGATCTGGGAACTGGCGAGAGCGGACAGCAGCAATATGATGCCTATGCCGACGAAAGGGTGGTCTGAAAAGTAGCAGAGAATCCGGTTCATTGAAGAAGTGCCTGATGATGCGCCCCAAACCCATCCGGGGCTGGTTCAAGGCTGCAACCAGTTGCTGAGGTCCCGTGTGGATATGGGGTTTTACATTAAAATCAATCCGTTGTCAGGTTTGAGACCCTGCAAATGTGGCGGTACAACACCGCTGTGGTTTTGCCGCAAAGCATACCACATGGTATTCATCATGTGGTGCTCTGATCCAGGTTGGAATCCGTGAGCTTTGACTCATTGGATTTGTTATAGATATTGGGGTTCTGCTATCCACAAGCTATACTTGCTGGCATGAACGCTCACAAAGAAGATATTGTGGAAATGGATGCGCATGTGAACAAGCGGGGCAGAGGTATCTACCTGTTGCCCAACCTGTTCACCACCGCTGCCCTGTTTTCCGGATTCTATGCCGTACTGGCTTCTATGAATTCACAGTTTGAAAAAGCAGTTATCGCCATTTTCATTGCTATGGTTCTTGATGGGCTGGATGGCCGGGTGGCGCGCATGACCAACACCCAGACTGCTTTCGGCGCAGAGTATGACAGCCTATCGGATATGGTGGCCTTTGGTTTGGCGCCAGCCCTGGTCATGTATGAATGGGCATTACACTCCCTGGGGAAGCCGGGCTGGTTGGCCGCGTTTATCTATACCGCGGGCGCGGCTCTGCGGCTGGCGCGTTTCAACTCCAAACTGGATGTTGCTGACAGCAACTATTTTCAAGGGCTGCCCAGTCCTTCGGCAGCTGCTATAGTGGCTGCCAGTGTCTGGGTGGCGGTGGACAATGGAATGACGGCACCGCATATGGCTGTTATTGGTGGCGTCATAACCGGTGTGTGCGGCCTGTTGATGGTGAGCAATATCCGCTACAACAGTTTCAAGCATATTGATCTGAAAGGGAAAGTACCTTTCGTTGCATTGGTTGGGATTGCGCTGGTATTTGCCATCATTCTCATGGAACCACCGCTGATCCTGTTTCTGGTTTTTGCCACCTACGCGCTTTCCGGTCCTTTGAGTGCAGTACGCTCCCTGCTCCAGCAACCCGGAAAATGACAGCTCTACCTCCTTTCCCGGTCAACCGGGATAGCGTTGTAATCAGCACCAAAGAGCCATCGGCGTCGCGATGGAATGGTAAGAACCGATGAACGTCAGTCTGGCCGCTGATGCTCTTCTGGTTACCGTGGCCGTGGTTTGCACTGCGCTTCTGATCAGAAAACGCGGGGATATCTCACGCGAGTTCCGGAAGAGCTGGCGCAGTGTGATAACCGGTATGTATTGTGCCAACATCGGCCTGATCTTGAATCTGACCCGTGATTATGAGGGCCTGTCCCGGTTTCTGGTGGTTGGCCCGACAGAGATCAACCTGATACTCAAAACCCTGTTCTACGTACTCTGCATGTTGTTGATCTTCAATGGCGTGCGGCAGTGGTACCCCCTGATTCTCGGGGTGCAACGCAGTGGAGTGCAGCAGGCTAGGCTGTATCGTAAGCTGGTGGAAGAGGCGAACAGCATATTTCTGCGTTGGGACAGCCAGGGGAAAATCGTTTCCATCAACAGGTATGGAGAGGAACTGTTCGGCTATAGCAGGCATGAACTGGTAGGAAAGCCTGTGGTGGGTACGATTGTGGCTGACCAGGATGCGGAAGGCTTCGATCTTGCTGCCATGATAGAAGATATTCGGCGCAACCCGGAAAGCTACCGGCACAATGAAAATGAAAACATAACCCGGGATGGCCGTCATGTCTGGATAGCCTGGCGCAACACCTACATCACTGAAGGGCAAAATGATGAGCCGGAATTGCTCTCCATTGGTGTGGACATGACCGGCAGGAAACTCATGGAAGAAGCCATATATGCCCTGGCTTCTTCCATAAGTTACGGGGAAGGAGGGGACGTTTCCCTGGGGAATACCATGCGCCACCTCGCCAAAGCCTATGGCGTGAGATACGCCTACTATGCGGTCTACGCGGATGAGGAGCAACAGTCCTTGCGCGTGCTGGCCATGTGGAATGGGCGGGAAGTGGTTTCTGGTGAGGTCTACGATATCGAGGGAACACCCTGCAAAGATGTATTGGCGGGTTCCCTGGATATCGTCGAAGAGCAGTTGCTGTCAAAGTACCCCACAGACAGTATTCTTCGGGAACTGGGGATTGAGAGCTATTTTGGCACCGTTCTCAAGGATGCCAGCGGCAAGGTCATCGGCTTGATTTCTGTGATGGATACCCGTCCCATGCGGCTTCTGGAACAGAGTCGTTCGGTACTCTATGTGTTTGCGGATCGTATCAGTGGCGAACTGGAACGCAGGCATGCGGAAGAGGATATTTATCGCCTCGCGCATTATGATGTCCTTACCGGTTTGCCCAACCGGTTGCTGTTTCATGATCGTCTGGAACAGGCAGTGGCTCATGCCAGTCGCAACAAGCAGTTTGTGGCTCTGCTGTTTCTCGACCTCGACCGGTTCAAACATGTAAATGACAGTATTGGACATGCCGGTGGCGACATACTGTTGAAAGAAGTGGCGGAACGGCTGCAAAAGTGTGTGCGTGATTCAGATACCGTAGCCCGTATGGGCGGAGATGAATTTATTGTTCTGCTTTCCGACTTCTCCAGTGAAGAAGAATTGCTGAAAACCGCCAGCCTCATGGCGGATGAGTTTGTAAAGGTGATTTCCCATCCTTTCTACATCGAAAGTATGGAGTTCTATGTGTCCGTAAGCATTGGTATTACCGCCTTCCCCCAGGATGGAAGCAACATTGACTACCTCATCAGAAATGCGGATATCGCCATGTACCATGCCAAGGACAAAGGGCGTAACCGTTATGAGTATTACCATGCCCGCATGAACGAGATTGCGGAGAAGCGCAGTCGCATGGAAAGTGAACTGCGGGTGGCTGTGGAAAAGGATCAGCTGAAGCTCTGGTACCAGCCCGTGGTGAATGTTAAGACGGGCAGGATTCTGTGGTTTGAAGCCCTGTTACGTTGGCAGCATCCGAAGCATGGCCTGGTGATGCCAGAGGATTTTATCGCCATGGCGGAGGAATCCGGCTTGATTCTTTCCATCGGTGAATGGGTGCTGGAAGAAGTATGCCGGCAATTGCAGACCTGGAAGGAGAGAGGTATGCCTGTAGACACCCTGGCGCTGAATCTTTCCATGCGGCAGTTGGAAAGGCCCGGACTGATTGCTGCCCTGGATCGCCTCACCCGGCAATATGGTGTCAAAGCGGAACAACTGATACTGGAAATCACCGAAAGCATGCTCATGGAAGATCCGGGCCGCACCTTGCCGGTGGTACGCATGCTGTCTGAGAGAGGTTATGCCCTGGCCATGGATGATTTTGGCACTGGCTATTCCTCATTTGGCCAACTGCAGCGGCTGAATGTCGATTCGCTAAAGATTGATCGCAGCTTTGTGGCGCGGTTGGGGGAAGGGGATAGCGCAGAGAGCATTGTTTCAGCCATTATCGGCATGGCGGGAGAACTGGGCATGCGGGTAATCGCGGAAGGCGTGGAGAGCCGGGAGCAAATGGATTTCCTGCAACAGCAGGGGTGCCATTTTATGCAGGGGTTCTACACGGGGTATCCCATGGAAGCGAAGGCCTGCGAACAATACGTCCTTGCGGAGAAACACGCTTGGCATGAGGCAAACACTTAGGTTATAGTCAGCCTAACCTTATACGAAGAATTGTTTAGACCATGATTTGGCAAGCCCAGCTTCACTGCAAACTGCGTGAACCGGTATTTTCATACCGGGGCCTGCTCCTGCCTGTTGGTCCGCTGCTGCCCTGATGGGCATAGATGACACACCCGCCCTGGCGAGGGCCAAAGCAACGCAAGACAATCCAACAAAACCAGAAAACAGATCCCTGACCAACGGGATGGAGTTGCCTGATGAGCAGTGAAAAATTGATTATATTTGATACAACCTTGCGTGACGGGGAACAAAGTCCCGGCGCGTCCATGACCCGTGAGGAGAAGATCCGCATCGCCAAAAAGCTGGAGTTGCTGCGAGTGGATGTGATCGAAGCGGGTTTTCCCATCGCCAGTGAAGGCGATTTTGATGCAGTGAAAGCCGTTGCGGAGTCAGTCAAGGACTCCACCATTTGTGGCCTGGCCCGGGCGCTGGAAAAGGATATCGATCGCGCTGGTGAAGCTCTCAAACCCGCCAATTCAGCGCGTATCCATACTTTTATCGCCACTTCACCCATCCACATGCAGCAGAAGCTGCGCATGCAGCCGGATCAGGTGGTGGAGCAGGCCGTGTGGGCGGTGAAACGTGCCCGAAACTATACGGATAACGTGGAGTTCTCTGCCGAGGATGCAGGACGTTCTGAAATGGACTTCCTGTGCCGTATCGTGGAAGCCGCTATCGATGCCGGCGCCAGTACCATCAACATTCCCGATACGGTGGGCTACAACCTGCCGCACCAGTTCGGTGAGACCATCCGTGAACTCATGGAGCGGGTGCCCAACTCGGACAAAGCCGTGTTCTCCGTACATTGCCACAATGATCTGGGGCTGGCGGTAGCCAATTCCCTGTCTGCCGTACTCAACGGTGCTCGCCAGGTGGAATGCACCATCAATGGTCTCGGTGAACGGGCTGGCAATGCCTCTTTGGAGGAAGTGGTCATGGCCGTGCGGACCCGCCAGGACATGTTCCCTTGTGACACCACCCTGGATACCACCCAGATCGTGTCCTGCTCCAAGCTGGTGTCCAGCATCACCGGCTTCCCGGTGCAGCCCAACAAGGCCATTGTCGGCGCCAATGCTTTTGCTCACGAGTCCGGCATCCACCAGGATGGAGTGCTCAAGAACCGCGAGACTTACGAAATCATGCGCGCCGAGGACGTGGGCTGGAGCCACAATCGCATGGTGCTGGGCAAGCATTCAGGACGTAACGCCTTTCGCACCCGTCTCAAGGAGCTGGGTATAGAGTTCAGTTCTGAAGAAAAGCTCAATGCTGCTTTCCAACGCTTCAAGGCGCTGGCCGACAAAAAACACGAAATCTATGACGAGGATCTGCAGGCCGTGGTGTCCGAGTCCGTGCATGAGCTGCGTGATCCCCGTATCAAGCTGGTGTCTTTAAAGGCTTGCAGTGAGACTGGTGAAAGGCCGGTGGCGGATGTGGTGATCTCTGTGGATGGTGAAGAAAAGGCGGTTTCTGCTGCCGGGGCCGGTCCTGTGGATGCGGCGTTTCAGGCCATTGAATCCATGTTGAAGACGGGCGCCAGGCTGACGCTGTATTCGGTGAACAATATCACCAGTGGCACGGATTCCCAGGGGGAGGTCACCGTGCGCCTGGAAAAAGACGATAAGCTGTTCAATGGACAGGGCGCGGATACAGATATCGTTATCGCTTCCGCCAAGGCTTACATCAACGCCGCCAACCGTCTGATGACCCCTGTTGAAAGGGAGCATCCCCAGGTGGGAGACGTCTGATTCCATGGACGCCAGCCGCCGCCAGCAATACCTGGATGCCCTGGGCATCGTTTCCTGGGTGCGCCGGGATCGGGCGGCGGCTGGGTCTTCCACGGATGCAAGCGTGATGCCGGAAGCTGCAGAGCTCCAGCCTGCAAACAATTTCCTGAAGGATGAACCCGTAAAGCCGGCGGCTGCCGGAGGTTGGGAAGCGCTGGAAGCGGCTGTTGCCCACTGCACGGCCTGCGCACTGCATCGCAGCCGGACTCATACAGTTTTTGGCGTGGGTGATCACCATGCCCGGCTGATGATCATTGGCGAGGCGCCTGGTGCTGAAGAAGACCGTCAGGGAGAGCCTTTCGTGGGCCGGGCGGGGCAGTTGCTCAATGCCATGTTGCGTGCGATTGGCCTGGACCGCAGCCAGGTGTTCATTGCCAACATACTCAAGTGCCGCCCACCGGGCAACCGCAACCCCCAGGCTGATGAAGTCAAAGCCTGTATCCATTTTCTCCAGCAGCAGGTGGCCCTGGTGCGGCCCCGGGCAATCCTGGCCGTTGGGGGGGTGGCTGCGCACAATCTGCTGCAGACTGATGATGCTGTAGGCCGCTTGCGCAGCCGGATGCATACCTATGGTGAGGAGAATACGCCCCTGCTGGTCACTTATCACCCCGCCTACCTGTTGCGTCGGCCCGAGGAAAAGGCCAAGGCTTGGCAGGATCTGCAAAAGCTGCATGGGCTGCTGCAGGCGGACTGACACATGTTGCAAGCGCGCCCCATGTTGGAGGCAGACCTGCCCTTGATCATGGCCATCGAGGAGAGAGCCTATCCCCATCCCTGGAGCCAGGGTATTTTCGAAGATTGCCTCAAGATCAGTGCCTACGAATGCCGTATTTATGAGGACCAGGATGGACTTTGTGCCTATTCCGTTCTATCGACCGGGGCCGGGGAAGCCCACTTGCTGAATATCTGTGTACGGCCGGAGCGCCAGGGGCTGGGTCTGGGACGTGCCGTGCTCGAACAGGTCATCGAGCGGGCAAAAGAAAAAGGCGCCGATACGCTGTTTCTTGAGGTGAGGGTATCCAACGACAGTGCCCGCCGTCTGTATGAGTCTGCGGGATTCAATGAAATCGGTCAGCGCTTTGACTATTACCCAGCGGATCAGGGCAGAGAAGATGCGCTGGTATTTGCCCTGCCTTTGTTGTAGCTTATTCAATTGCAATTGCTCAGCGTCATCACCTGCGGAGGCTGTAAGTTATTGATTCTACTGGGCACTGTGAATACGTCCAAGTAAGCTCTAGGGCAGCATCCTTGCTGCCGGAGCCCGAATAATCAATAACTTACAGCCTTATATATGATTTGGCTGGGCAGTTACATTCAATTAACCATGCCCGTCTTAACAAAGGTATCCATCATGGCAGATGAAGAAAAGGAAAAAACCGCGACCAAGGAAACAAAAAAGAAGGTTGCGAAGAAAAAAACAGCAAAAAAGGCGGTCAAGAAAAAGGTGGCAAAGAAGAAAGTTACAAAGAAAAAGGCTGCCGTGAAAAAAACCGCTGTGGCAAAGAAGGAGGTTGCCGGGAAAGCTCCCGAGAAGGTTGAGAAGCCGAAAGTTGAACCCGTAGAGCCTGCTGTGTCCGTGGGAGAGAAACCCGACGCCGGAAAAGCCGACTCTGCAAAGGATGCACCCGCAAAGGACACCAAGGCAGCAGAGACAAGAAAGCCCGCTCCTGCACCTGTGCAGGCTTCACCAGTGCCTGATACTGATTCAGACACGAGTGCAACCTGGTGGCTGAATCTGGCTCTTGCCCTGGTGCTTGCGGCCATTGCGGCCCTGATGTACGTGATGATGCAGTTTGGAGAACTCAAGGGCATGGACATGGACCGTATCTGGTCCTATTTTTCCCCTTCATCATCAGCACCTGTTACACAACAGCAAGCGGCTCCTGCGGCAGCACCGGTGGGTAAAGTCGTGGTTGTAGAGGAAGAAGTCATTGTGACGAGTCCTTCCACCTCCACCGGAGAGCTGCAGCCCCTTCCTGACGACCAGGTACAAGAGCTCTGGGATGCGCTGCTGATCGCTCCGGAAAAGCCCTGAGAGATGAAAAGCAAGTTGCTGCCGGTATTGGCGAGCCTGTTGCTCATGACCTTGGGTGTCATGCTCTATTATTCGGCTACACCATACATGAACATCTACCTGGTGCCTGTCATCAAATCCCTGGGGATTGAACCTACGAAGCTGACGCTCATAGGGATTCTGGCGCTGGTTGCCTTCGCTGGCGCCCTGATTGCCGGTTTTTTCAGCGTGTTTCTGTTTGAGATGGTCAGTGGCGGGTATCGTCCCCTGCTCATGGGGCTGATCTTTGCTACCCCTGTGACAGCCATTCACTTGTTCATGATTGCCAGGGTTTATCTGGATGGACTGCAAGTGCCAGTGGATGTTATCTGGCTGAATCTGGGAGAAATGATCACCATCTATCTGAGCTATCTGCTCACCGCCTGGGCCGGCCGGGGTGTGGCACGGCGCTTCTTTGCCACAGAAGCGCCGTCCTGAACGCCTACCGCGAATACAGCCCGGTGATGGTGCTGCCCGTCAGGCGGTGCTGATCGATATAGCTCTTTACTTTGGTGGCCGGGGTATCGGCATTCAAAGGCAGCTTTTCCACGTCCAGGGCGTGCAGGGTAATGTTGTAGTGATGGGTGCCGTGTCCTTTGGGCGGACAGGGTCCGCCGTAGCCGCCTGTTCCGAAGTCTGTTTTTGACTGCACAGCCTGTTCTGGCATCAGGCCGGAAGAGGGGGCGCCTGCATTGGCGGGCAGTTCCCGGGTGTCCCGGGGGATATTGAACACCACCCAGTGCCACCAGCCACCCTTCCTGGGAGCATCCGGATCATGGATGGTCAGGGCAAAGCTTTTTGTTCCAGAGGGTATGTCTTTCCATTTGAGAGCAGGGGAGATGTTGCCGCCATCGCAACCGAAGCCTTTGTATTCCTGCTGCTTCTTCATTCGCACCTGATTACTCACATCCGGGCTTTGCAGTTCCAGGGCCAGGCTAAATTGTGTGCTCGTGGCCAGCAGGCAGCCAAGCAGAAGTTTTCCCGATGTGTTCATGTGTTTTCTCCCCAATAGAAGTATTGTTCCCAGAGTATAGCGTCATTTTGCAGCGGGGCGGTGCTGTGTCCTGGCCCGGAAGTTTATGGTTCCATGAGGTATAATACGCTAGCCTCAACACCGGGGACAGGTTTGGCATGCCCGGGTGTTGCACGGCCATATAGCGCCCTGCCTCTTCAAGGTATGGTTTGGTTTGCCCAACAACAGAGAGATTGCCTGTTTTCATGGAATTGTCAGTTGTCGTACCGGTTTTCAACGAGCGGGATAATCTCAAGCCCCTGATTGATGAAATCCATTCCGCTCTGGATGGAAGCCTGGACTACGAAATCATCTACGTCAATGATGGCAGCACAGACGAAACCCTCGCTATTCTCGATGACCTGCATCAGCACGATGAACGCCTGCGCGTTCTCAGCCACGCCAGGAGTTGCGGTCAGAGTACTGCCGTGCGCACTGGTGTGAAGGCGGCACGGGCGCCCTGGATCGCCACACTGGATGGTGATGGACAGAATGATCCGGCGGATATCATGTCCCTCTATGCCCGGGTGCAGCAGGAGGACAGGGATCCGGATCTGTGCATGATTGCCGGCTGGCGTAAAAAACGCCAGGACAGTTCCCTGAAGAAGTTTTCCTCCCGCCTGGCGAATGGCGTGCGCGCCAGGGTGCTCAAGGACGATACTCCTGATACCGGCTGCGGTCTCAAACTGTTCAGCCGGGAAGCCTTTCTCGAATTGCCTTACTTTGATCACATGCATCGCTTCCTGCCTGCCTTGATTCTGCGTAGCGGCAAAAAGGTACAGTCCGTGGAAGTAAACCATCGACCGCGCCACAAAGGGGAAAGCAAGTATGGCGTGCATAACCGGCTCTGGACCGGCATCGTGGATATGCTGGGTGTGTTGTGGCTGCAGCGCCGGGGCAAGCGTCCTGAGATCAAGGAGCTGTGAGGGCGGTTCGTATAGGCTTTGCTGATGATTTCATCTGACAGACGCATTTCCGGGAAAACAAAGTGAAGCTGCATTTCCTCGTGCGTGGGCTGCTGCTCATCGCTGTCATACTGGTTGTGGCCTGGTTGCTGGGGGATATGCTGGGTAAGGACTGGATCGATGCCAATATCCGCAACCACGGTATCCGCGGACAACTGTTGTTCGTTGCCCTGGGCAGCCTGTTCGTTGCTGTGGGGCTGTCGCGGCAGTTCGTGGCCATCCTCGCAGGATATGGATTCGGTTTTGCCTATGGCCTGTTACTGGTGGAAATTGCCAGCATCATAGGCTGTCTGGTGGCCTTCTACTACGCACGCTGGTTCAGCGCCAACATGATTGCCGCGCATTACCCGGACAAGATTCGTAAAATCGATGATTTCATCGAACGCAATCCTTTTACCAAGACGCTGATGATCCGGTTGTTTCCGGTAGGCAGCAACCTGTTGGTGAATCTGGCAGCGGGGATCTCACGC
>JALWRH010000115.1 GCA_026994195.1 Sedimenticola sp.
GAGGACTGTCCTTCAGGCATCCCCACCGCATGAATGAACGCCAGCTTACCGCTGTCATACAAACTTTTGAGGCCATCGCAGTTTCCATGCAGACCAAAGCTTCCGTTTAGGTTGTGCATGTTGCTGATGGGTACAGCGATATTCGGCCGCTTGTTCAGGTACTCGGTACGATCCGAACCCACTCGCGGCATGACCAGATTCAAGCCATCCATTCCTCCTCTGAGGAACAGGTAGACCAGTGTTCTGCGGCTGGCCGGCGATTTGGCTGGAACCGCGGAAAAACCAAGCTTTGCGCCCCCCAGGGTGGCGGTAACAGAGGCAGAACCTGCCAGAAATCCTCTTCTACTGATTTTCATGATCTGTTCTGCCTCCTCAGCGTTGCATGAATTCTGGAATAGACAACACGAGCTTCACCAGGCCACGCAAGCGTTCATTCCAGTAGTAAGGCCAGGAGTTGTCAGTAATGTCATCGATGGGATAGTCCACAGGCCAGGGGGAAGGATCATCATCCGGGCGCTCACTCATGAAATCCCGCAAAGCACGATGAACTTCTGTACCGTACCATTCACCGCCACTGGGGCCCCACTTCAGTACCTTTTTCAACCAGAAGTTGGCCAAAGTATTGGGCGTATGTGTTCCCAGGCCGGATACAGTGATATCGGTAATAGGCATCAGATCCGGATCGTTATTGCCCGCATTCTCATCGATCAACCAGTCCAGAACCCGCCAGGTATGCACCAGTGATGCTCCACCCTCCCAGAAAGAACGATAGTCCGGATAGCCATCCGGTGCACGCCAGCGGAAAGGCCGCTGCCCGGTCCGGCCGAAGTAATACATGAAGTAATAGCTTTCGTTATCGTCCGGGCGGACGGTAAAGTCGGCGCCGCAGGCGCGCATGGCCGAGACCACCACTTCAAAAGGCCGTTTCAGCTTGCTTCCCCAGGTGCTGACATCCTTGAACTCCGGAGTATTCAGCAAGAAACGGTACACCCGTTCCAGCTGATCAGGCTGATGGCGGTTGTCATAGAATACCGTTGCCACCTGATCGACCAGGGACTGTGGCGGATTGTCAGAGATGAAACGCCGGCACAGTTTCAGCGCAATGTGTTTGGCCGTACCCGGGTGGAAAGCAAGCAGATCCAGCATATCGTAGACTTCGCTGATACCTTGGAATGCCGGCCACTGGACCCCCAGAAGCTGCTTCTGCAACCCGTCATGCCAGGCCTCCCAGAAATACCAGTGGCCGGTATTCGGTTCATTCTCGCCATAAGGGTTGCCTCCATCCTCGATATTCCATCCCGTCAGAAAACGCATGGCCTCGTATACATCAGCGTCGGAATATTTGTCATTGATGGCCTTTCCAGGGAACTCAGGCATGCTGATGGTATTGATATCCCCGGGCCCTGGGTTTGGCCCGGCGTAATTGATCGCACCCAGGGTATGCAACTCGATAATTTCCCGAGCATAGTTTTCATTCGGGTCACCACGGCCATTCACATAGTTGTCCAGGTAGTAAAGCATGGCCGGGTGCTTGGCAGTCAATTCCAGCATCTGCCGGAAATTGCCCATGAAATGCCCATGCTCCAGGCCAGCAGGCCTGGGAGTTCCGGAACTGGGTGGCCGGATGACATCCCTGTCCCAGGAAACCCAGGTTTCACGCGCATAGGGGTCGCGTCCATAGATATTGAAATGGTTGTGCCAGAAGTCCGCCAGAAACTCCATGAGCTGGCGCTTGCTGTAAACCGCCCGGGTGAAAACAGCCCTCTCCAGGGTATCCACCGGACCATAGCGATCATTCCCATCGATCTTGTGGTTCTGCCAGGCCTGATCAAAGCTTTCCCAGAGATAGGCAAAGGAGGGATCCCCCAAGCGCAGGGCCAGGGCCGAATCATCAATAGACTGCCAATCGAGCTGCTGATCGACATACGCCGCGAGGCGTTCATCATCAGTAGCGCCCAGCGCATTGAAATCCGCCACATCGTTGCCGTGGGGACCAAAGCCCATGCGATTGAGAACCATCACCGCAAATGGCGGGGGGGCGGTTACCGCCGCCTGAGTAGCCACATAATCGCGTATCTCTCCCAACAAAGGCTTGGGACGCTGCTTCCTGGGGGTATTCTCCGCTGCTTCGCCCCGGCGCACATTGATGGCGATGCCTGCACCTCCTGCAAGAGAGGAAAGCACAAATTTTCGGCGCGAGGAGTCCATTTCCTCGGATTTTTCTGCACCTGTTGTTTGAGAGGAAGCGCTGTCGTTTTGAGAGGGGGAATGGGATGTTGTCCTGGCCATAAGTTGTCAATACCGCAAAGATATAGGGGAAATGACCAAAAAAAGAGGTGTGTCACCCTTATCCGGCCACCGAAGCAAACAGTGCTTCATAAAGCACCATTTGCGTTCCGTATATCTTAGGGTGATAGCATGCAGGGAAACTGTGAACTGGTTGGGGAATGGCCCTCAAACAATGGATCTGTAACCGGCGCGTTACATAGCAACGGGGAGGCGTTTGGCGCCCCACTTCCCCGGCCTGGCCTCGAATACCCCGGGAATCCTTGTGCCACAGGATTGGCAGCAACCCTGTGCATCCAGCCCCCATTTTCCAAGTTCATACCAGTCCCGCTCGATGAGCAGTTCCCCACATCCGGGACACCAGGTACTACCCCCACGGCTGTCATGCACATTCCCCGTATAAACGTAGTGCAGGCCAAGGGACATGGCCAGCTCGCGCGCCTGAGTCAGTGCCTGGGGCGAAGTGGGTGGAACATCACGCATCTTGTAATCCGGATGGAAGGCGCTGAAATGCAAAGGCACTTCTTCTCCAAGCTCCTTAAGTATCCAGGATACCATGCGCTTCAGTTCATCCTGGGAATCATTGTGCCCGGGAATCAGCAGATTGGTGATCTCGAACCAGACATCGGTTTCGTGTTTCAGATACTTCAGGGTATCAAGCACGGGTTGCAGATGTCCGCCGGTGAGTTTGCGGTAGAAGTCTTCGCTGAAACCCTTGAGATCCACATTGGCGGCATCCATGACCGAGAAAAATTCTGCCCGGGCATCCGGCGAAATATAGCCGGCGGTTACCGCGACGTTCTTCAATCCCTGTTCATGGCAGGCCTTGCCTGTATCCACGGCATATTCCAGGAAAATCACCGGATCATTGTAAGTGTAGGCCACACTGCGGCATTCCAACCGGGCGGCAGCCTGGGCAATCTGTTCCGGTGTCGCCTGATTGGCAAGAATATCCATTTCCCGGGATTTGCTCATATCCCAGTTCTGGCAATACTTGCAGGACAGATTGCAGCCCGCCGTACCGAAAGAAAACACCGGCGTTCCGGGTAAAAAGTGATTCAGGGGTTTCTTCTCTATGGGATCCACACAAAAACCACTGGAACGGCCATAGGTCGTCAGCACGATGGCATCATTTTCTCGGGCACGCACAAAGCACAACCCCCGCTGACCTTCCTTCAATTTGCATTCGCGGGGGCACAAATCACACTGGATGCGGCCATCCTCCAGCTTATGCCAGTATTTTGTTGCTACGCTTTGTGGCATGTTCATCTTGCATTTTCTCCAAATGATCCCATTCTTACTAAACAATACATTCGGGCAAAGACAGCGGAAATCAAGATGAGCAGTGTACTTCTTCCCTCCGTGGCAGGCGCATTCTATCCGGAAGATCCGGAGGCGCTGGCCACGATGATCGATGAACTGCTGGATGAGCAGGAACCCCTGCCTCAACCGGTTCCCAAGGCGATCATCGCCCCCCATGCGGGTTACATCTATTCAGGGCCAGTGGCCGCCAGTGCTTACCGGCAGTTGCTGCTACCCAATAAAATACGCCGGGTAGTCGTTCTCGCGCCTGCGCACCGGGTTCCTTTCCGGGGACTGGCGACTACTTCAGCCGACTGGCTGCGCACGCCCCTGGGAGACATCCCCGTGGACAGAATGGCTGTGCAGCAGGTGCTGGCATTTCCCCAGGTACAGGAATTCGACGGCGCTTTTGCAGGAGAACACGCCCTGGAGGTGCAGTTGCCTTTCCTGCAGCGCACCCTGAACAACTTCAGCGTGGTGCCCTTGATCGTGGGTCAGGCCTCTGCAGAAGAGGTCAGTCAGGTGCTTGATCAACTTTGGGACGGTGAGGAAACCCTCATCGTCATCAGTTCCGATCTCAGTCATTTCCTGGACTATCACAGCGCCCGAACCAAAGATCAGCATACCAGCATGGCTATCGTGAATCTGCAACCCGAAGCCATCGATTTTGATGATGCCTGCGGCCGCATTCCCGTCAGCGGTCTGCTATTGTCGGCCAAAGCACATGGCCTGCAGGCCAGAAACCTGGATCTGCGCAACTCTGGTGATACCGCTGGAGATAAAAACCGAGTCGTGGGGTATGGCGCTTATGTCTTCAACTGAGAAAAATACACTGAACCCACAACAACGGGAAACCCTGCTTGAAGTGGCGCGGGCTTCCATTCTGAATGGATTGCGCGAAGGTTATCCCCTGCCGGTGAACCCTCAGGACTTCGACCCTGCGCTGCAGCAGCAGCGGGCGAGCTTTGTCACCCTGAACCGCCACGGTCAGCTACGCGGTTGTATCGGCCACCTGCAGGCCATACAGCCCCTGGTGAAGGATGTTGCGGAGAACGCCTACAGCGCCGCCTTCAACGACAACCGCTTTCCTCCCCTGAGCGAGCAGGAATTCCGGGATATCGATATCCATATTTCCGTGCTCAGCCCGGCGCAGCCCATGGAATTCGACTCTGAAGGCGATCTGTTGCAGCAATTGCGCCCCGGCGTGGACGGCCTGATTCTGGAGGACGGCTATTACCGGGGAACCTTCCTGCCCTCTGTCTGGGAACAGCTGCCGAGTCCGGAACTGTTCCTGGCTCATCTCAAACAGAAGGCGGGATTACCCCCCAATTACTGGTCTGATACTCTCAGGATATCCCGCTATACTACGGAATCCTTTGGAAAAGAGTAGCCACCTTATGCCTGAAGCCGAGATCCGCCGCCTGCCTGTCTGGGGCAAGGCCATACGCCTGTGCCACTGGGGATTGGCCCTTTCCGTATTGGCACTGCTGTTCAGCGGCTGGCTCATACGCTGGGCGCCGGAACGCGCCCCCAGCATGGAAGAGATCCATTTCGTGAGCGCCGCTGTCACTATTGCAGTGTTGCTGGTCCGCCTGTGGCTACTCTTCGCCGGAAAAGGCACCGCTACCTTGAACAACCTGCTGCCCAGCCGCCACAGCCTCGGACAGGCCTGGGCGGTACTGCGCAGCTATCTGACCCTGGGGAAGATCCGCCTGCCCAGGTGGTACGCCCACAATCCTCTTTGGGCGCCCTTGTACCTGCTCCTGTTCTTGGTGCTTCTGATACAGGCCGGCAGCGGTCTGCTGCTGCTCAACCAGATCACCCTGCTGGGCGATTTGAGCATGCGGCAGGTGCATGTCAACGGTTATTACCTCATCATGGGCTTTACCCTATTGCACATCCTGGCCAGCTTCTTTCATGATGCCAAGGGAGAGGGTTCAGATATATCCGCCATGGTGAACGGCCAGCGGATATTCATCATTGAAAGCCCCACGGCCAGCAGCCCCCAGGCGGACAATGTGGTGGTGAGCCTGGACACTGCGAAGTTCAGGAAGTCAGAAAAGCCCTGATGCGTTCGACCCCTTCCTCCAACCTGTCCAGGCCGGTGGTATAGGCAAAACGCACGAACTTCTCCGGGCGGTAGCTGCCAAAATCCTTGCCCGGCGTGATCGCCACCCGGGCCTGTTCCAGCAGTTGCCGGGCGAACTCAAAGCTGTCATGGCTGAAACGGCTGATATCGGCATAGAGGTAGAACGCCCCTTCCGGTTTGCCGTGAATGCAGAACCCCAGATCCGTAAGCGCCTGGTATAGATAATCCCGGCGCTGTTGAAAAATCTGCCGGCGCTGTTCCAAAATTTCCAGGGTCTCCGGATGAAAGGCCGCCAGGGCCGCATGCTGGGACAGGGTGGGCGCTGCCAGGAAGATGTTCTGTGCCAGGCGATCCAGCGCGGGCACATAGGCCCGCGGCGCCACCACCCAGCCCAGGCGCCAGCCCGTCATGCCGAAAAACTTGGAGAAACTGTTCACCACGAACAGATTGTCCTCGCCCAGGGACAGCGCTGTTTCCACTGGCCTTTCATAAACCAGCCCCTGGTAGATCTCGTCAACGATAAAGGCACCGCCGGGGGCCAGTACGGCATTGTATAACTGCTCCAGCTGTGCAAGGCTCAGCAAGCGCCCCGTGGGATTGGCGGGCGTCGCCACCATCAGGGCACGGGTGCGGCTGTCCCAGTGGCGGATCACCTGGTCGTTGGCCAGGGAAAAATCCCGGGTGGCCTTCACGCCCAGGGAAAGAGCCTCCCCTTCGAAAAGACACACCATATGCCGGTTGCAGGGATAACCCGGGTCGGGCATAAGCACCTGTTCCCCGGGATTGACCAGAACTGCCAGCAGCAGTTGCAGCGCACCGGAAGCCCCTGGCGTGACAACAATACGCTGGGGATCGACCTGCACGTCAAAACGGCTGGCGTAGTAGCCACTGATGGCCTCCCGCAAAACCGGCAGGCCCGTAGCCGCTGTGTAGTGAGTCTTGCCTTCCTTCAGAGCCTGGATACCCGCGGCAACCACTGGATCAGGGGTGTTAAAATCCGGCTCCCCCACTTCCATGTGCACCACGTCTGCGCCCAAAGCATCCATGCGCCGCGCCCGGGCCAGGATATCCATCACATGAAAGGGCTCGATACCCTGCATGCGGCGGGCCAGTTTGGCATCAGCGGACTGCGGCATGCTCGTGCAGGGCCTTCAGCGTATCTACGTCCACCTGGCCGCGTATAAGGCCGGGAGGGCCGGCAAGCACCTCGCAGGGCTTTCCCGGCTCTCCCAGGTGATCGACCACCATGGTAGCACCGGAGAAATCCTGACTGCGGGTATAGTCGTTCACCGTAACCAGCAGGGAGCGTATGCCTGAACCCAACACCGATTTCACTCCGTTGTCTGAATCCTCGAAGGCCAGGCACTGCTCCGGCGCCAGGTTCATCTGCTCCATGGCCCAGACATAGATATCCGGTGCGGGCTTCTTGGCAGGAACGATGTCGCCGGCAGCAATCACTTCGAACCAGTCTTCGGCATCTGCGGCAAGACTGTTGTTCAACAGGGCAGTCACATTGGCTGGCGTGGTGGTGGTGGCAATGGCCAGGCGCAGGCCAGCGCTTCCAGCCTCGCGCAGCAGCCGTTCCACACCGGGTCGCAGGGGCAGCCCCGGATCCGCCATCAGGGCTTTGTAATGCTCAGTCTTGGCCGCATGCAGATCTGCCACGAAAGCCTCCAGATCACCATCAACCCTGAACTCCGGACGGTACTTCTGCAGATAAAACTTCATACGTTCCTTGCCGCCGGTAACCCTGAGCAGATCGCCGTAGATATCCACGGTCCAGTCCCAGTCCAGCCCGGCATCAGCAAAGGCCTTGTTGAACGCGACGCGGTGGCCGTCCTTTTCCGTATCCGCCAACGTGCCATCCACGTCAAAAATCAAAGCTTCCAGTTCAGCCATGGCCTACTCTTCAATCCAGGTCAACAAGTTGGCTGGAAAGCATACGCAAAGTTGTTTCTCCGGGGAAGTGCAGCAACCACTGTTCCTGCCGGGGAAATCCGTCAGGCAGTGGAAATCAGACAGCATATCCGGGGATAGAGTACGCTTGACAAAATCCTCTTCTATGGTCTGCAAGTCCCTGCCAAAGCCTTCCTGAAAAATACATTGGCTGTATATTAGCGGAATCTGTTCTGCCATCGAAAATTTGCCCCGAAGGCGCGGGTCTGATACTTTCCCCTACCTGAAAAACAACCTGATCAGCGGCGAAAGATCCTTTGCAGTATGTGTATATCATGCTGGCACAGGTAGGATTGAAGAATACTTTTTTATATTTTTCAATTGGTTGCAATATTTTTTCAACCCAGCAGGCGATCAGGCAGGACCCACAAATCAAACGACAAGTTGTCAGGTAAAACGCATGACGAGCAAGTCCATGAATATCGACCCTCTTTCCTTCAAGCCCTACAAGGCCAAGCGGGGAGAGGAATATATGAACGAAAAACAGGAAGCCCATTTTCGTTCAATCCTGGAGAACTGGCGCAAATCGCTGATGGAGGAAGTAGACCGCACGGTGCATCATATGAAAGATGACGCCGCCAACTTCCCTGACCCCAACGACCGCGCCAGTCAGGAAACCGAGTTCAGCATCGAGCTGCGTACCCGTGACCGGGAACGCAAGCTGCTGAAGAAGATCAACGAAGCCCTGGATCTCATTGACGCCCATGAGTACGGTTACTGTGAATCCTGTGGTGCAGAAATCGGTATTCGCCGCCTGGAAGCACGCCCCACCGCCAACCTGTGCATCGAGTGCAAGACCCTGGAAGAGATCCGGGAGAAGAACTACGGTTGAGGAAACAGCTTCCGTGACATTTCCCAGCAAGCCGGCGCCCCTGTGCCGGCTTTCTTTTGCCCAATGACATATCACGGCCGGTTTGCGCCTTCGCCCAGCGGGCCACTGCACGCCGGTTCCCTTGTTGCAGCCGTTGCCAGCCATGCCGACGCCCTCGCCCACGGGGGACAATGGCAGGTACGTATGGAAGATGTGGATGAAGGGCGTACTGTTCCCGGCGCTGCCGATGCCATTCTGCGCACCCTGGAATGTCATGGCTTTCAATGGCAGGGAGAAGTGCTCTTTCAAAGCACCCGCAAAGAACGCTACCGGGAGCTCATCCATTCCCTGCTCGATCATGACCGGGCCTACTGGTGCGCCTGTACACGCAGGGAGATCCATACCGCAGGGCATGAGGGCATCGAAGGCATCGTCTATCCCGGCACCTGCCGCCAGGGGCTGCCCCCAGGACGGACGGGAAAGGCCGTACGTCTGCGCACTGATGACCGGAAAATCTGCTTTCAGGATCGGGTAAGCGGAAAGCACTGTCAGATACTCTCGAGAGATGTGGGCGATTTCATCATCCAGCGCGCCGATGGTTACACAGCCTATCAGTTGGCGGTGGTGGCTGATGACGCCGACCAGGGAATCAACCAGGTCGTCAGGGGCGAAGACCTGCTGCTATCCACCCCCCGGCAAATCTGGCTTCAGAAACTGTTGGGGTTCCCCCGGGTGGAATATGCCCATATACCCCTGCTGCTGGATGCCCAGGGGCGCAAACTGAGCAAGAGAGACAAAGCCCATCCCCTGTCCGACAGCAATCCAGTCCCTGCCCTGCTTTCCGCCTGGCAGCACCTGGGACAGGCGCTCCCGCCCGAGATGCCGG
The DNA here is from genome assembly GCA_026994195.1 of Sedimenticola sp. GTDB lineage: Bacteria > Pseudomonadota > Gammaproteobacteria > Chromatiales > Chromatiaceae > Thiolapillus. The sequence continues at coordinate 9,331 of JALWRH010000115.1, forward strand.
CCACCCCGGAAGACTTCTGGAACTGGGCCAGGACCCACTGGAATATCGATACTGTACAGTCGCAGTAGATACCCCGGCAACCGCTCTCTATCCAGCGCTGCGCCCGATCATACGCAACCAGAAAAAACCTCCCACGCCCGCGATAAGGGAAGCCAGCAACACCCCGGTCTTGGCCATGAGCAGGCTTTGCGGGTCTCCCGCAAACGCCAGTTCTGCAACAAAAATCGACATGGTAAAACCAATACCCGCCATCAGGGACATACCCATGATGTGGGAGAATCTCAATCCCAGGGGCAAGTGACTGAAGCCCAGTTTCACCATCAACCAGGTCGTGCAACTGATTCCGATCAGCTTGCCCAGCACCAGGCCGGCCATGACACCCAGTGCAACCGGATTGGTAAAGATCTTGTCCACGGCGCCAAAGTCGATGGGAATACCCGCGTTGGCCAGAGCAAAAATGGGAATCACCAGGTAGGCGCTGGTCATGTGCAGTTTATGTTCCAACACCTGCGCTGGCGCCTGGGCCAGTTGCGCTCCGTCGGACAGCGCTGTTACTCTGCCACGCATCTGGTCATTGAGAATGATGTTGGACTCCTTCTCATGGGCTTCCCTGATCTGATCCAGCAGGGAATGGGCGTTGGCAAGAAAACGCATGGCGTCCAGCTTGGGCTTCATGGGGATGGTAAACGCCAGGAACACCCCAGCCAGAGTCGCATGGACACCGCTTTTGAGCAAAGCCAGCCACAGCAGCACACCCAACAAGGCATACGGCAGAATACGCCGGATGCCGCCACGGTTCAGGGCGATGAGCAGCAGCAGCACGCCACCGGCTGCCGCCAGGCCCACCAGATCAATTTTTGCCGTGTAGAACAGGGCAATGACCACTACCGCCCCCAGGTCATCCACAATGGCCAGGGCCACCAGAAAGGTCAAAAGAGCGGGCGGAACCCGCTTGCCAAGCAGCGCCAGAGCACCCAGGGCAAAAGCGATATCCGTGGCCATGGGTATGCCCCAGCCCCGGATGCCTTCGCCACCCTGATTGACTAGGAGAAAAAACAGGGCGGGCAGGAGCATGCCCCCTATAGCAGCGCTAATGGGCAACAGCGCCTGGCGGGGATCCGCGAGTTCTCCCACCAGGAGTTCCCGTTTCAGTTCCAGGCCCACCACCAGAAAAAAAATCGCCATGAGACCGTCATTGATCCAGTGGTGCAGACTCATGCTCAGCGCCAGACGGCCTCCTCCCAGGGTCACTTCCGTATGCAGGGCATGGCGGTAAATCTCTGCCAGGGGACTGTTACCGATAATCAGGGCGGCCACTGCACACAGCATCAGCAGAATGCCACTGGTGGTCTGGCGGTGGATAAACTCTTCCAGGGGGGTCAAAACCTGGTCGAAAGCCCTCTCCCAGGGCGCTAGATATTCTTTTCCTTTCAAGGTCTTCATCAGTAAACCGTAGGCTTTGAATGCATTTGATGTATGTTGATGCAATGAAGCTTACAAATCAATTCTTCCTCCCGTATGGAACCATAAAAATCACTGCCATGATGTGCATTATCAGCTAACATTAGTTTTTACTGGTATTGTTTGTCCCGAGGCAACCATGGCAGGCTTGATCGATCCATTCCAGCGTTCCATCCGCTACCTGCGGGTGTCGGTCACTGACCGATGCAACTACCGCTGTTTCTATTGCATGCCCTCCCAGGGGATGGAATGGGAAGAACGGGCCGAATTCCTGACGTTTGAGGAACTGACCCGCATCATCCGCCTGTTCACGGAACTGGGGGTGGACAAGGTGCGTCTCACTGGCGGTGAACCTCTGGTGCGGCGTGGCCTTCTGGATTTCGTGAAGCAACTCCACGCCCTGCCCGGCCTTAAAGACCTGTCCATGTCCAGCAACGCCCACCTCCTCAAAGATCAGGCTGCGGATCTGAAAGCCGCAGGCATCAGCCGGGTGAACATTTCCCTGGATTCCCTCAAACCCGAAGTTTTTCGCAAGATCACCGTGAACGGAGACCTGGAACCCGTGTTACAGGGCATAGATGCAGCCCTGGAAGCCGGCATGCATCCGGTGAAGATCAACATGGTGGTTATGAAAGGCCTCAACGATGATGAAATCGAAACCATGCTGGACTACGCGTTGGAACGCGGTGCTGATCTGCGCTATATCGAGACCATGCCCATCGGAGAAGCCGGCATTGCCGGCACCGACTACTACATGCCCGCTGTGGAAATCCTCGCCCGGCTGAAAGAACACCTGGGGCAAGA
>JALWRH010000116.1 GCA_026994195.1 Sedimenticola sp.
ATTCGGTTTTGCCTATGGCCTGTTACTGGTGGAAATTGCCAGCATCATAGGCTGTCTGGTGGCCTTCTACTACGCACGCTGGTTCAGCGCCAACATGATTGCCGCGCATTACCCGGACAAGATTCGCAAAATCGATGATTTCATCGAACGCAATCCTTTTACCAAGACGCTGATGATCCGGTTGTTTCCGGTAGGCAGCAACCTGTTGGTGAATCTGGCAGCGGGGATCTCACGCATTTCTGTTCTGCCTTTCCTGCTCGGCTCGGCTATCGGCTATCTGCCCCAAAACATCGTGTTCGCCCTGGTGGGCAGCGGCATCAGTGTGGACCCGGTGCTGCGCATGGGGCTTGGCGCCTTGCTGTTCGTCGTTTCCGGTTTGCTGGGCATGTACCTGCTCAAGCGCTACCGCGATGAAAAGATTGTTGCCAGCCTGGTAGATGAGGAAGAGATGGTATCGTGAAGGCGGCTGATCCTTCCCATGATCTGCGCACCCGCTGGGGCCTGCTGCTCATCTACTGGTTGCTCCTGGTGGTCGCCGCCCTGTGGTTGCGCCCCCTGATTCCCGTGGATGAGACCCGCTATCTCAGCGTGGCCTGGGAAATGTGGCGTAACGGTGATTTCCTGGTGCCACACCTCAATGGCGAGACCTATGCTCATAAACCCCCTCTGTTGTTCTGGCTGATGCAGGCGGGCTGGTGGGTGTTTGGTGTCAATGAAATCTGGCCACGGCTGATTACCCCCCTGTTGTCCCTGGCATGCCTGTACCTGGTGCAGAGGCTGGCGCAGCGTTTGTGGCCCCGGCAGCCTCGGGTTGCTGCCACTGCTCCCTGGGTGCTGTTCGGAAGTATCGTCTGGCTGCTGTTCTTTACCCTGGTACAGTTCGATCTGCTGCTGGTGTTCTGCACCCTGTTGGGCATGCTGGGGCTGGTCGATGCCGGAAGAGGAAAATCCGCGGGGTGGTGGCTGCTGACCCTGGCCATGGGACTGGGGCTGCTGGCAAAAGGTCCCGTCATCCTGCTGCACTTGTTGCCCGCAGGCCTGCTGGGACCGGTGTGGGCAGACGAGCGTCCCGGGCACTGGGGCGGGTGGTACGGCCGCCTTTTCCTGTGCGTAGCTGGAGGCGCTGCCATGGTGCTGGCCTGGGCGGTTCCTGCGGGCCTGGAAGGGGGCGAAGCCTATCGGAATGCTATTTTCTGGGGGCAGACCGCCAATCGGGTGGTCAATTCGTTCGCCCATCGGGAGCCCTGGTGGTGGTATCTTCCCATGTTGCCGGTGCTTTTGCTGCCCTGGTTCCTGTGGCCCAGGCTATGGAAGCCGCTGGGACAGCTCAAGGCGTTCAGGAAAGAAAGTGGTTTGCGTTTTCTGGCCAGCTGGATACTGCCCACCCTGGTACTCTTCAGTCTGGTGAGCGGAAAGCAGATCAAGTATCTGCTCCCGACACTGCCTGCACTGGCCCTGGTTCTGGCCTGGCTCTATGCACAATCAAAACCCAGCCGGCGCCGGCGCATGCCGGATCTGGCGGCCTTGATGCTCCTTGTATCGGGGTTGCTGCTGCTGGCAGTGCCATATGTGGCCTATGGCGATATTGCCTGGTGGATTCCCAGGATATCTCCTTTGTGGGGAGGGGTGTTGCTCGGGGCGGGCATTCTCGCGCTGTTACTGCCGGAGGATCTCCTACCTCAGGAGGTGATCAGGGTCGCCAGTGCTGCCATGTTCATGGTGCTTTGTGTTCAGTCAGCCATGATGGGCGCTGGTGGTGGAGCCTATGACCTACGGGAGATCAGCCAGCAGATCAGGCGCTATCAGGATCAGGGTCTGCAGCTGGCCTACATCGGCAAGTACCATGGCCAGTTCAATTTTCTGGGGCGATTGCAGCATCCGGTGAAGCGCCTGAATGACCGTACGGTTCATGTCTGGGCCAAAAAACATCCCAAAGATCTGGTCATTATCAATGATGTCAAGGGCAAGCTGCCCCTGGCCCGTACCGTTTATGCAACGGATTACCGGGGTAGCCCCAAGGCGTTGAAGATTCTGCAGGCAAACGAGTACATAAAGCTCGTTGCCGGTTCCTGAGCGAATATATTCTCTCTGAACAGGATTTCCCGGGGAAATTCATCAGCGGGAGGTGATTTTCCCGGGGCAGGAATTCAGAACGGGCATAAAAAAGGCTGTGCGTTTGCACAGCCTTTTTGGGGTATGGTGCCGAGGAGAGGACTTGAACCTCCACGGGGTTGCCCCCACTAGCACCTGAAGCTAGCGTGTCTACCAATTTCACCACCTCGGCAAGAATGTCAGGCACTGCCTTTGTTCTTGAGGCGCGCACTGTACAAGGTGTCAGGGGGTTCTGTCAACCATCAATCCTCTTTGGCCTGGACGCCGGGATGGAATACCGTGTAGATGTAGATGGGAATGTCCAGATCTGCGAGATGTTTTTCGATGAGAGGTTCAACTTCCTCCCAGTTCAGGCCGCCGACGCCTGTGGCCAGGCGGGGCAGGGCGATGGAGGTGAATTTCTCTTTCAGCGCCATCTTGTGCAAGGATTTCAGTGCGTGATTTACGTTTGGCAAAGTGGCAGGCTCGGGCTTGGAGCCATGGCCATAACCGCCGCCTTGGGTGATCAGGTTCACGATACGCACACCGTCGGAAGCGCCCCACATCCAGGCCTCGCCGGGTTTGGGATGGTGCTGGTGGCACCAGTGGTGAAAGTCTTTGTGCATGGCCGGATATTTCTCATGCAAGGCTTTGGCCAGTCCCTGGTTCATGGGATCATTGGCAGACACGCCATGGGCAATGACCTGGGCGTTGGTGAGGAGGATGTCGCCTTCCACTTTCTTGATCATGCTGTACTGCTCCTTAAGGCTTGGTTTCTTGAAATTCAATTCAATCATTGTAGCAAGTTCAAAGTCTTCGGCCTTGACTTGCGGCAATCAATTTCCGCCACAGGCTTGGCATGTGCGTATAATACGCCTTTGAAACAGTTGAAAATCAGTAAGGTAATAAGGCCTGTGGCCAAATCGAGAAAGCAAAAAAAATCACGTAAAAGTGATCCCTACCGTGCTCGGGAAGAGCGCAAATACGACAATCCTATTCCCAGCCGGGAATTCATACTGGAAACCCTGGAAACCCATGGTGTGCCCGTCAAGTTTGAGGAGTTGCCATCCCTGCTGGGGCTGAAAGACGACAAGCAGATCGAAGCCCTGGGGTACCGCGTCAAAGCCATGATCCGTGACGGCCAGTTGGTGCGCAACCGGCGTGGCGGCCTGTGCGTGGTGAACAAAAAAGACCTGATTGCTGGGCGGGTGATTGCCCATCCGGATGGTTTTGGTTTCCTGCGCCCTGATGAAGGAGGGGATGACCTGTTCATCTCGCCCAGGGAGATGCGTCCTTTGTGGCATGACGACCGGGTTGTGGTCCAGGTCACCGGTATGGACAGACGTGGTCGCCGAGAAGGTTCTGTGGTTGAGATTCTGGAGCGCGCCCACAGTCAGGTGGTGGGACGCATACATATTGAAGCCGGCGTGGGATTTCTGGTGCCGGACAACAAGCGCATGACTCACAGGGTCATTATCCCCGATGAGCACTTCAATAATGTTGAAGAAGGCCAGATGGTGGTGGTTGAGATCCTTGAGCATCCCACCAAATGGCGCCAGCCTATCGGCCGCGTGGTAGAAGTCATTGGCGATCACTTGGCGCCGGGCATGGAAACCGATGTTGCCATACGCACCCATGAGATTCCTGTAGAATGGCCGGAAGCTGTGGAGCAGGAGATTGCCGGTCTTTCAGAGGAAGTACCGGAAGCAGCCAAGGAAGGGCGTACCGATCTGCGCAAGCTGCCCCTGGTGACCATCGACGGCGCGGATGCCCGTGATTTCGATGATGCCGTATATTGCAAGCGTACTCCCAAAGGGTGGAAACTCTTGGTGTGTATCGCGGATGTTTCCGCTTATGTCCGGCCTGGCACGGCTTTGGATCAGGAAGGTTACAAGCGCGGCAACTCCACGTATTTTCCGGACCGCGTGGTGCCCATGCTGCCAGAGATACTGTCCAACGGCCTGTGTTCCCTGAACCCTGATGTGGACCGCCTGTGCATGACCGCAGAGTTGTTCATCGACCGGCAGGGCAATATCATGCGCTCGCGTTTCCTCCAGGGAGTGATGCGTTCTCATGCGCGCCTGACCTACGATGAAGTGTCGGCCATGCTCTATGACGGGGATGAGGCTCTGCGCAAGAAACACGCCAGCCTGTTGCCGCACCTGGAAGAACTGAACAACCTCTATGAAGCTTTGCACCATGCGCGCAAGAAACGCGGCGCCATTGATTTCGATACGGTAGAGACACGTTTTGTGTTCAACGAGGAAGGGCGCCTGAGCGGCATTGTGCCCACCACGCGCAACAATGCCCATCGCATCATTGAAGAGTGCATGCTGGTGGCCAACGTGGCTTCAGCGCGCCTGTTGCTGCGTAAGAAAATCCCTGCTCTGTACCGCGTGCATGAACCTCCCAGTGAAGACAAGCTCAAGGATCTGCACCAGTTCCTGGCCCAGTTGGGCCTGACCCTGGGCGGCGGGGACAAGCCCACCGCCAAGGACTACGCGGAACTTATCGAAAAGATCAAGGACCGGCCCGACGCCAACATGATCCAGACGGTGCTGCTGCGTTCCATGATGCAGGCCATTTATTCTTCAGAGAATATCGGACACTTCGGACTGGCCTTTCCGGCCTACACCCATTTCACCTCACCCATACGCCGTTATCCCGACCTGCTGGTGCATCGTGCCATCCACCACCTGATTACCGACGGCCGGCCGGATACTTTCGAGTATTCTTTCCCGCAGATGGCGACCATGGGGGAACATTGCTCCATGACCGAGCGCCGTTCCGACGAGGCCACCCGGGACTCCGCCGATGCCCTGAAATGCGAATACATGCTGGACAAGGTGGGTCAGGAGTTTGAAGGTCTGATCGTCAGCGTGAACAGTTTTGGTGTGTTCGTGGAACTCAAGGATGTGTATATCACCGGTCTGGTGCACATTACCTCTCTGGACCATGATTTCTTCCACTTCGATCCCATTGCGCACAAGCTGGTGGGGGAGCGCAGTGGCAAGACCTACCGTCTGGGCGATTCCATTCAGGTGGTGGTGGCCGCCGTCAATCTCGATGACCGCAAGATCGACCTGGCGCTGGCCAACCGTGCTGAAAAGCCTGGCAAAGAGGAGAAACCCCCACGCAAGGGCAAGAAAGGCCGGAAGCGCCGCGGCCGGCGCCGTTCCAAGGGATGAATGCCCCTGTCCGGTATGTTGCGGGCATACACAGTGTGCGCGCCGCCCTGAAACATGGAGAGGGGCAGGTGCAGCGAGTCTGGTTTGATGCCCGGCGCAACGACCGGCGTCTGGGGCAGCTGCTCTCTGCAGTGCGCAAACTGGACATCGAACTGGTTTCTGCAGACAAGGCCGAACTGGATCGCTTGGCCCAGGGCAGCCAACACCAGGGCATCGTGGCCCAGGTGCGCATGGCGGCGGCACAGAATGAGAATGCTTTGGATGCCCTGCTGGAAAAGCTGCAGGAACCGCCGTTTCTGCTCGTACTCGACGGTGTGCAGGATCCTCATAATCTCGGTGCCTGCCTGCGCACAGCAGATGCCGCCGGGGTTCACGCGGTGATCGCCCCCAAAGACAGGGCCGTGGGACTCACTCCCGTAGCCTGTAAAGTAGCCAGCGGCGCGGCAGAATCCGTGCCTTTCATCCAGGTGACCAATCTGGCCCGCACTCTGCGTCAGTTGCGGGATGCTTGCAATCTGTGGGTCGTGGGCCTGGCGGGTGAATCGGAACAGTCACTTTACCAGGCCGACCTGAAAGGACCATTGGCGGTGGTCATGGGCAGTGAAGAAAAGGGTATGCGCCGCCTGGTACGGGAACAATGTGATGTGTTGCTTTCCCTGCCTATGAAAGGTGTTGTGGAAAGCCTGAATGTCTCCGTGGCTACAGGTATCACCCTGTTCGAAGCGGTGCGTCAGCGAAATTCCTGATCCAGGCCAAAACGTCAGACAGACCAATTGCTGGAAACTTCTTGTCGGCTAAGAAACCTATTTCCTGGCGGATATACTATTATAATTCAGGTGATTGTCACTGTATTTCAGGGAAAGATATATGGCTTGTAGTTCGATATCTTCTTTTCGCATCTGTTGTCTGGTACTGATAGCTGGACTGGTTGCTGGTGTGCCAGTAACCGGGGTGGCTGCAGAAACCGATGAGTGGCTCTACAGCTTTCAGCCGGGTGACAATCTGTGGAACCTCACCGAGCGATTTCTTATCGATCAGAGTTACTGGAACCGGCTGGTCCGGTTGAACAAGATCGATCATCCCAGGCAGATGCCACCCGGGACGCAGGTGCGCATACCCTTGCAGTGGTTGAAAGTCTCACCGGCCAAGGTCAGGGTTCTGGATGTACGCGGCAAAGTGTTGCTTACCCGGGGAGAGGGTGTCCCACAAGCCCTTGAATCCGGTGCCCTGCTGCAGCGCTCGGATCACCTGAGCCTTGGGGAGGATGCCAGTCTGCTGCTCGAATTTGCCGACGGTACCCGGCAACTCCTTGGAAGCAACACCGAGGTGGAGCTGGTACGGATAAACCGTTTTTCGGATACGGGTATCGGGGATACCACCATCAGGGTTCTGCAGGGTAAAACCGAAAACAAGGTGCCTGTCCGGGGAACCCGTTTTGAAATTCGCACGCCCTCAGCCAATACCGCTGTCAGGGGCACTCGGTTTCGTGTGCAGGTGCCTGTTACAGAAAAGCATCGATCTCGGGTGGAAGTGATCGCCGGAAAAGTGAATGTCTCGGGTGATGAGGGCCGGCTGGTGCTGCCTGCCGGATTTGGCACTGTCGTGGAACAGGGCAAGGCTCCGGCGCCAGCTGTCAAATTGCTTCCTGCTCCTGTCCTGGAGGATGTGCCGGACGTAATTCGTCGATTGCCCCTGGAGTTGCGCTGGAGGCCGGTTACTGGTGCTCATGCATACCGCTTACAGCTCTTCAAGGAGGACACCGACAGGGTGCCTGTGGTTGACACCCGGTTGGGACACCAGCGATTCAGCACCAGTTCTCTGCCGGATGGCAGCTATCTGCTGCGTTTGAGGGCTGTGGACGCCGCCGGGCTAGAAGGCGAGGAAGTGGAAACGATGCTGGTTCTCGATGCCAGGCCGCTACCCCCGGTAGGAATGCTGCCGGCTCCGGAAGCGACGCTCCGGGGCGATGTGGCAAAGTTCGAGTGGTCCACACCTCCCCAGGTCAGCAGTTATCGTTTGCAGTTGTCGCCTGATCCGCAGTTCCAGACCGGTGTGAAGACTTTTGATGGCCTGCACGAGACTCGATTGACGGTTTCTCCTTTGCAGCAGGGCATTTGGTTCTGGCGTGTGGCTTCCGTATATGGGGATGAACAGGGTCCCTGGGGTGAAGTGAAACGCTTTCAGCTGAAGCCGGAACTGCAGGTTCCCGAGGTGAGCATCTCGGCTGACAAAGATCGTTTGCAGCTTTACTGGCCGGCCGGTAGTCCCGGACAACGCTACCATCTGCAGGTCGCGGAGGATCAGGCGTTTCACACCCTGCTCTTCGATGAATTGCTAAAGGAACCCCGCTGGTCTTCACCACGGCCCGCCAGCCCGGTTCATTTCCGGGTGCAGATCATCGATGATGATGGTTATGCAGGTGCCTGGAGTCCCGCGCAGACTGTTTTCCCCGAGCCGGAACCCTGGTACTGGTTTGGGGTGCCAGCAATAGCCATCATACTGCTCGCTCTCTGATATGACAGACAGGCGCCACAAGGACTGGGGCATGAGGTTTGTGCTGGGAACCATCCTGATAGTGCTTGCCGTTGCAGCTACCCGCCAGGAGTGGTTCTCCGGTCTGGACCGGTTTGTTTATGACAGTTTTATTCGCCATCTGAACACGCCGGTGGCGGATGATATTCTCATTGTGGCCATCGATGCCAAAAGTCTTACAGCACTGGGCCGCTGGCCTTTCCCCAGAAAGATGCATGCGCATCTGCTGGATATTATTGCCCGGGGGAAGCCTGCTGTCGTGGGAGTGGATATCAACTTTGCCGAACCCGACCGGCAGCACCCTGAGGATGATCAGGCTTTGGTGCAGGCCACCCGGAATGCGCAAAATACCGTGTATCCTGTGGTACTGGAGCAGTACAGTACGGGCAGGGAATTGCGTGAGAGCCTGCCTTTTCCGGCATTGCGTGATGCGGCTGCCGCTCTGGGGCATGTGCATGTGGAGCTTGAAGCAGACGGAATTGCGCGTTCGGCGTTTCTCAAGGCGGGCCTGGACAGGCCAGTGTGGCCGGCGTTCTCTCTGGCCATGGCCAGGGTTGCCGGTGACTGGCCCCGGAGCCGTGGATTTCCTGAGTCAGCCAGAACAGTGATCTATCGGGACCTGTCACAGAATGTCTGGCGAAATCACCGTCAGGTGCTGATCCCTTTTCCCGCCAGTGGCAAGGACGTGGACAGGGTATCTTATGCCGATGTGATCAACGGCAAAGTGGCGCCCAGGCGTTTCCAGGACAAGTATGTCCTGGTAGGAGCTACCGCCGCGGGGTTGGGCGACAATATTCCCACGCCTGTTTCTGCCAACGGAAGGCCTGTTTTTGGCGTTGAGTTCAATGCCTGGGTGCTGAATGCACTGTTGCAGAATCGCCTGATCGTTCCTGTTGCCAAGTCCTGGCAATATGCTTTCAATACTGTGCTGGTTCTGATCATGCTGATGTTGTACCAGCCGCGGGGCTGGAAATGGGTTTATGGCATTGTTCTGCTGTTGGTCATCATTCCCGGGCTGGTTTATCTGCTGCTGGCAGCCTTTGGCTACTGGTATCCGCCTGCGGTCATGCTGATGAGCATCGTGTTCTTCTTTCTGGCTGCCAACTGGCACCTGCTCAGAAAACTGCTGAACGTGCTGTTTGAGGAAAGGCGCCTGTCGCAAACAGCGCTGACGGCGATTGGGGAAGCTGTCGTGCATCTCGATGGCAGGGGACATATCGTCAAGTTCAATCCCATTGCGGAAAAGTTTTCCGGCCGGGAGGCTGCTGATGTGAATGGCAGGCCCGTGGATGATGTATTTCATCTTTATCAGCCCGAAGGGAGAGCATTTCTGCTGGGGGAGCAACTGTCGGGAAACCTGCACAATTTTAACCGGATTCTGTTGTTGAAAAGCGCTGATGGCAAGGAATACCGGGTCAATGTGGTGCTCAACAAAGTGTCCCGTTCTTCCGGAAACAACCAGACCACAGTGATGGTGCTTACGGATGTGAGCAAGGAACATGCTCTGGCCAGCGAGGTGTCCCACAGGAAGACGCACAATGTCCTCACCGGCTTGCCCAATCAGGGGCTTATGGCACAACGCTTGAAGGACTACATGGCGAAGGCGAGTGCCAGGAGCAGCCGGCTGGCGGTGGTGTATCTGGATATCGATCATTTTTCCAAGATCAATGAGGTGCGTGGCATAGAGGTGGGAAACCAGCTGCTGCAGTCTGCCGCAGGCAAACTCAAGGAGTTTCTTGGTGATCAGGTGGATGTGGGGCATATTGGCGGAGATGAGTTTCTTCTGGTGCTGGAGGAATACAAGCTCGATCGCAGCATGGATGATATGGTGGGGTTGATCTTTGCCCTGTTTGCCCGGCCGTTGCACATCAAGGGCGTGGGCAATATGCGGGTTTCCGTAACCTTGGGGGTCAGTCTCTATCCCGAGCATGGCAACAGCCCTGAGCTGCTCATCGGTCATGCAAGCGCCGCCATGCACTATGGCAAAGCGGAAGGGGGCGGGCAGATCGTTTATTACGAATCCGGCATGCAGGACAAGGCCACCCGTATGCTGGAAATCGAGTCCTATCTGCATCATGCCCTGGACAAAGGAAAACTTGAGGTTTTCTACCAGCCCCTGATAGAGGCGTCCACGCTGAGAATAACCGGAGTGGAGGCCCTGGCGCGCCTCAGCAGTGAGTCCGGGCAGCCCATACCGCCGGAAGAGTTCATCGATGTCGCTGAACGCAGCGGCCTGATCGTGGAAATGGGCTATCAACAGCTGCATCGCGCCTGCACACAGCTGGAACAATGGCGGAAGAAGGGGTTCCCTCTGAGACTGTCCTGCAATTTTTCGCCCCGGCAGATGAGCAGTTCCCAGGTGATGCAGAAGATTCATCAGATCGTGGAAGTGACAGGATTTGATCCCGAGTATCTCGATTTTGAGATCACTGAGAATATGTTGCTGTCCAGCACTCCGCAGGTGGAGGAGGTGCTGGAACAGGTTCAGGCCATGGGCATTGGCATCACCATTGATGATTTTGGCACGGGCTACAGCTCCATGAGCTATCTGACCCGCTTCCATTTTGATCGCCTGAAAATCGACCGATCCTTTGTGGAGGAGCTGCATAAGCAGGAGGGTTCCCGGGCCATTACTTCCGCGATCATTACCATGGCGCATGATCTGGGGCTGGGGGTGGTGGCTGAAGGCGTGGAAACTCTTGAACAGTACGAGCTTTTGCTTTCCCAGGGATGCGATGAAATCCAGGGATACTATATTGGCCGTCCCATGCGAGCAGAGTTGCTGCAGGAATATCTGGTCGCCAATGACGGATATGTGCGCTTGCCGGAGCAATGAGCGCAGACAGGGCGGCCGAGGGCGATACATTTTATCGCCGGGTCAATACCTCAAATGCTTGAAAAAGCTTGAAATCCTTTCGCAGTTCTCCTAGAATCCGCGCTCCTGATCGGCTTTCGGGCCGATCCTCCTTGCCTCACCGTTTGCGCGGGAGGCTTTTGATTAGCCATAAGGAGCTACAATGCGACACTACGAAATCGTTTTCATGGTCCACCCGGACCAGAGCGAGCAGGTGCCCTCTATGATCGAGCGTTATACCGCCAGCATAGAAGCGGATGGTGGCAAGATCCACCGTCTGGAAGACTGGGGCCGCCGCCAGCTCGCCTATCCCATCAACAAGCTGCACAAGGCGCACTACGTGCTCATGAACATCGAATGCGAAAGCGGTACTCTGAATGATTTGGAGACTGCATTCCGCTTCAATGACGCAGTGATTCGTCACCTGACTATCCGTCGTGACGATGCCCTTACCACCCCCTCTCTGCTGGCCAAGGCCGATGAGAAAGAAGCAGCTCCTGAAGCTGCAGCCGGATAACGGGAGGATATAGATATGTCACGTTACATGCGTCGCAGAAAATATTGCCGCTTCACTGTGGAAGGCATTACCGAGATTGACTACAAGGATCTCGCGCTGCTCAAGCAGTATGTCAGCGAGTCGGGCAAGATCGTGCCCAGCCGCATCACCGGTACCAGCGCCAAGTATCAGCGCCAGTTGGCCACGGCCATCAAGCGCGCCCGTTTCCTGGCACTGATGCCTTATACCGATTCCCACAAATAATTCTTTTACGGAAGGGCATTTCCTGGAGTGTATCCGGGGAGAGGCTTTTCCAAAAGAAAATGTGGATGACTCCTTGTAGAGAGCGCAGTGCGGAGAGCAACATGAATTCTGGTGCTGCGTTGGAGAAAGCCCGATGAAGGCCTTGGCGGCCTTCATCATGAAAGGCCGGATGCAGGCGGTCATGGTGGCCTCGGTGTTCACCGTGCTGGCTCTGCTCATTACCCCCCTGGGGATCGCCAGTTCTGCCGTGGTGGCTCTGGTCACTTTGCGACGGGGATTCCGGGAAGGCCTGCTGGTCATGTTCTTTGGACTGGCGGCACTCATGGGGTTCGGCATGCTGCTGTTCGGGCAGCCTCTGTCCCTGGCGGTTGCCGGTGGATTGCTATGGCTGCCCATGCTGATACTGGCGGAGGTACTGCGGTCCACGCGGTCCCTGAAGCTGGTGATAGAGGTGGCGGTAGTGCTGGGGGCGCTGCTCATCGGCGTGCAGTACTTGATGCTGGATGACGTCGCCGGGTTCTGGACCGGGATACTGGAAGAATACAGTGCCCAGATCATGGATCCCAATGTGGTCAGCGATGCAGATCGCAAGGCCATGGTGACGGAGATGGCGCCCTGGATGGCCGGTGGCATGGGAGCCGCATGGTTCCTGCAACTGGCCTTGTCGTTGTTTCTGGCCAGAAGCTGGCAGGCGCTGCTGTACAACCCGGGCGGCTTTGGCGAGGAACTGCGGCAGCTCAGGCTGGGTTACTGGTTGCTGATCCTGGTGCCGGTATTGTTGGTGCTGGGCAGCTTGTCGGACACACCGGGTTTGGCATCACAGCTTGCCCTGGTTGGCATGGCGGCTTTTTTTCTGCAGGGAGTGGCCCTGGTGCATGGACTGGTCAAAGAGTTCAATGCCAACCAGGGCTGGCTTATCGGTTTTTATATATTGTTGGTCATTGGTATGCCGGCGAGTTTTACCGCAGTATCTGCGGCGGGGTTTGCCGATGGCTGGTTGAATTTTCGGGCGAGAGTCCGGGCTCGCGGTCCCAGGGGCGGCGGGTGAGAGACCTTAATGAGGTACAAGTAAAATGGAAGTGATTCTTCTGGATAAAGTAACAGGCCTGGGTGATCTGGGTGACAAAGTCGTGGTCAAGCCTGGCTATGGCCGCAATTTCCTGATTCCCAGTGGCAAAGCCATACCTGCCACCAGTGACAACCTGGCGGTGTTCGAGCAACGGCGCGCCGAGCTGGAAAAAGAGGCTGCTGAGAAGCTGGCGGCTGCCGAGTCCCGCAAGGCGGCCATCGAGAACATGGGCAGTGTCACCATCTCCCACAAAGCGGGCGAGGAAGGCAAGCTGTTCGGCTCCGTGGGCACCATCGATATATCCCGTGCCTGCGAAGAAGCTGGCGTGGCTGTGGAGAAGAACGAGATTCGTTTGCCCGAAGGCCCCATGCGCGCCACCGGTGAATTCGAGATCGTGCTGCACCTGCATCCTGACGTGAATGCTGACCTGAAAGTCATCATAGTCGCTGAGGAGTGAGGCGGCCCCCCGGCTGGGGTTGCTTTTCATAACGACCGGAGAGGGCGCCTGCCTTCTCCAGGTGCGGTCTTCCTGCTGCCTGTGTGGCAGCAGGGAGGCAATGTCCTACATGAGAAATCCACGATAAGGCATTGTCTTGTCGTGGTTTTTTTATTTATTCTGTATCCCCGTATTTCCAAGCCGGTGTTTTTTGGGTAATCTGCCAGCATGCCATTTGAAAGCTCCTTCCCCGAATCTCCTCCTGAGTATCCTGAAATGGATGCCGAGGTCGAGCAGTTGCGCGTGCCGCCCCATTCCCTCCAGGCCGAGCAGTCGGTCATTGGCGGCCTGATGCTGGACAACAGCACCTGGGATCAGGTGGCGGACCGGGTCAGCGCAGAAGATTTCTACCGCCGGGAACATCAGCTGATCTTTGCGGTTGTAGGCGGACTTGCCGAAGAGCAAAAGCCCTTTGATGTCGTCACCCTGGCGGAAGAACTGGAGCGCCGGGAAGAGCTGGAGGATGTGGGCGGATTGCCGTATCTGGCGGCGCTTGCGGAGGATACCCCCAGCGCCGCCAATATCCGCGCCTATGCAGACATCGTGCGCGAACATTCTGTGACCCGTCAGCTGATCCGGGTTGGCACTGAGATTGCCGAAAGCGGTTTTCGCCCGGAAGGCCGCAAGGTGGCCCAGCTTCTTGATGAGGCTGAGAACAAGGTATTCCAGATTGCCGAGCAGCGGAACAAGGAAGGGGAGGGCTTCCAGTCCATCAAGTCCCTGTTGGGCAAGGCCGTGAATCGCATCGACGAACTTTATGGCAATGACGATCCCATCACCGGCCTGAGCACCGGCTTCGATGATTTCGACCAGATGACCTCTGGCCTGCAGCCTGCAGACCTGGTCATCGTGGCCGGGCGTCCCTCCATGGGTAAGACTACCTTTGCCATGAATATGGCAGAGAACGTGGCCATCAAGTCCGGCAAGCCTGTGGCCGTATTTTCCATGGAAATGCCCGGTGAATCCCTGACCATGCGCATGATTTCATCTTTGGGGCGCATCGACGGACACCGCATCCGCACCGGGCAGCTGGATGACGACGAGTGGCCGCGCCTGACCTCCACGGTCAATATTCTCAGCCAGGCGAAATTGTTCATCGACGATACAGCGGCTTTGAGCCCCACGGATCTGCGCGCCCGGGCCCGGCGTCTGATGCGTGAGCAGGGGCAGCTGGGGCTCATCGTCATCGATTATCTGCAGTTGATGCAGATTCCCGGTGGAGGAGAGAACCGCACCAACGAGATCTCCACCATCTCCCGCAGCCTCAAGGCTCTGGCCAAGGAGCTGAACGTGCCGGTGATTGCCCTGTCCCAGCTCAACCGCAGTTTGGAACAGCGGCCCAACAAGCGTCCCATCATGTCCGACCTGCGGGAATCCGGCGCCATCGAACAGGATGCCGACCTGGTGGTGTTCATCTACCGGGATGAGGTGTACAACCCCGAGAGCGAGCATAAGGGCATGGCCGAAATCATTATCGGCAAGCAGCGTAATGGCCCCATAGGCACCGTCAACCTGACCTTCCTGGGCCAGTTCACCAAGTTCGAGAATTACATCAACCCGGTGTACGGCGACCCTGTTCATTGAATTCAGCCCCCAAGATGTCCTTTTCCCCGTGGATAGAGATCGACACCCGCGCCCTGCGTCACAACCTGGGCGTGGTGCGCGATCATGCCCCCGGATCCCGAATCATGGCGGTGATCAAGGCCGATGCCTATGGTCACGGCGTACAGGTGGCTGCCAGCGCCCTGGAAGAAGCGGACAGTTTTGCCGTGGCCCGGGTGGAAGAGGGCCTGGAACTGCGCCGGGCCGGGGTGGAAAAGCCCGTGCTGGTGCTGGGGGGTGCTCATGATGCCCAAGAATTGGAAGCCGCTGCCGCTGCCGGCCTGGATCTGGTGGTACACCATGCCTTTCAACTGGCCCTGCTCAGGGAAACGCCTTTGCCGTCGCCCGTGGCCGTCTGGCTCAAGGTGGATACGGGCATGAACCGCCTGGGCGTGAAGCCGGGAGAGGTGCCCGGCGTATTGCAGACCTTGAAATCCCTGGCCAAGGTTCGTGGCTGTCTTACTCACCTGGCCAACGCGGACGACCTGGGCGATGACTTCACCAGGGTGCAGGTGCAGCGCTTCCACACCGCTGTAGGTCATACAGGGCTGCCTCTGTCCATCGCCAACTCCGCCGGTATTCTGGGCTGGCCCGAAAGCCATGCCGACTGGGTGCGCCCGGGCATCATGCTCTATGGCGCTTCGCCCTTTGCCGCACCGGTGGATGTCCTGCAGCCGGTGATGACCTTTGCCTCGCGCCTGATATCAGTAAAGAAAGTGCGCGCCGGGGAGCCCGTGGGCTACGGTGGCCTGTGGCAGGCGCCCAGGGACAGCATCATTGGGGTGGTGGCGGCCGGTTATGCCGACGGCTATCCCCGGGAAATGCCAGGTGGCGCCCCGGTGCTGGTGAACGGGCTGATTGCCCCCCTGGTGGGGCGTGTATCCATGGATACCCTGATGGTGGATCTGACGGAGCAGCCTGAAGCCTGTCCCGGCGATCCGGTGATACTCTGGGGGCGTGGGCTGCCTGCGGAGACCATTGCTGGCGCTGCGCAGACCATACCCTACACCCTGTTCTGTGGTATCGGTGGCCGGGTACGCCGGAAGGTGCTGACCTGATGGCCAAGACCAAGACAGTCTATGCCTGTCGCGATTGTGGCGGCAGCTTTCCCAAGTGGGCCGGGCAATGCCCGGACTGCGGAGCCTGGAACAGCCTGGAGGAAAGCCAGCCTGCGCCGGCAAGGAATGTTGCTCCGCGCTTTGCCGGTTACAGTGGTGCAGCCGCCAGCCAGATCCGCCCGCTGTCCCGGGTGGATGCGCAACACACCCGGCGCATTCCCAGCGGGCTGCCGGAGCTGGATAGGGTGCTGGGAGGCGGTCTGGTAAACGGCTCCGTGGTGCTTATCGGCGGCGATCCGGGCATCGGCAAATCCACTCTGCTCATCCAGGCCCTGGCGGCGCTATCAGATAAGATGAAGACCCTGTACGTGAGTGGTGAAGAGTCCGCCGAGCAGATCGGCCTGCGCGCGTCCCGTCTGGGCCTGCCCGTGGAACGCCTGGAACTGCTCACGGAAACCTGCGTGGAGCGCATTCTCGGTCTGGCCCAGCAGCACCGACCGGATGTCATGGTCATGGACTCCATTCAGACTTTCTACTCGGAACAACTGCAGTCCGCTCCCGGGGCCGTGGCTCAGGTGCGCGAATCCGCCGCCCAGCTGGTGCGTTTCGCCAAGCAGACGGGCACCAGCCTGTTTCTGGTGGGGCATGTGACCAAGGAGGGCGCCCTGGCCGGTCCCCGGGTGTTGGAGCACATGGTGGACACGGTGCTTTATTTCGAAGGGGAGGCGGGCAGCCAGATTCGCCTGGTGCGGGCTATCAAGAACCGCTTCGGCGCGGTGAACGAGCTGGGTGTGTTTGCCATGACGGACAAGGGACTCAGGGAGGTCAGCAATCCCTCGGCCATTTTTCTTTCCCGTCACGAGGAACAGGTGGCGGGCAGTGCCATTCTGGTGACCCGGGAAGGCACGCGGCCCCTGCTGGTGGAAGTGCAGGCACTGGTGGACCAGAGCCCTTTGGGCAACCCGCGCCGCGTGGCTCTGGGGCTGGAGCAGAACCGCCTGGCCATGCTGCTGGCGGTGCTGCACCGCCATGGCGGTATCGGCATGTATGACCAGGACGTTTTCCTGAACGTGGTGGGGGGCGTTCGGGTCACGGAGACTGCCGCCGACCTGCCGGTGCTTCTTGCGGTGCTGTCCAGTTTCCGTGACCGGCCCCTGCCTGAAGGCCTGGCGGCCTTTGGTGAAGTCGGGCTGGCAGGAGAGATCCGCCCCGTGCCCAGCGGCGAAGACCGGGTGCGGGAGGCGGCCAAGCACGGATTCCGCCGCATCCTCCTGCCGGCGGCGAACAAGCCCCGCAAGGCCGTGAAGGGTATCGAGGTGATTCCCGTACAACGCCTGTCCCAGGCGCTGGCCGTGTTGTTCGAACAGTAATGGACGCCTGGCTGCCCCGCACCCTGTTCGATTGGGTGGTGATTCTCTACCTGTGCTGGTCGGTGCTGCGTGGCTGGCGGCGGGGATTCTACCCTGAACTGCATGCCGCCCTGAGCGCCATCCTGATGCTGGCCCTGCTGGCAGGTTACAGCCTCACCCGGGTGGTTTGGCAGTCTCTGGATATACTGATCAATGATTACCTGCACCTTTCCCGCCTCCTGGGAATACTGGCCCTGGTGTTGCTCAGTGTTTATTTTCTTTGGAAGATTCGTCGCTATCTTTCTGATATGAAAAAGAAAAAATCCAGCTCATCGGTGCCGGGTGCGGCTATGGGCCTGGTGCAGGCGGCACTTTGGGTGGGCGTAATCCTGTGTGTGGTGCGGGTGCTGCCGTTTTCCATAACCACAGTTTTGTATTCCACATCCATGCATTTGTGGCGTCCACTGGTGGGACTGATCCTGCAGTAAACCCAAAAAGCCGGTAAACTCAAAAAAGCCGAGCCGTTCTCGAATTCCCTATGGTCAGGGGGGAAGAAGCTTCCTATAATCGAAAGACTTTCGCGCAAGGATGCGTAAAGAGAAGAACTCAGGGAAGACCCAGCCATCATCAAAGGAAACCGCAATGTTTGACAAATCGAAGAAAGAACCGGAAAAAAAGGCGGCTGCTCCCGCCGCAAAGTCATCTGCACCCGCTTCCAAGCCTGCTTCCGTGAGTAACAGCGGTCAGACCACCACCATTGGCGCATCCATCAATCTGAACGGCGAGTTGAAAGGCAATGAAGATCTGCTGATCCAGGGTCAGGTGGAAGGCAACATCTTCCTCAAGGAGCATAACCTCACCATTGGTGAACAGGGCAAGATCAAGGCCAATGCCTTTGCCAAGACCATCACCGTGCGTGGAGAACTGACAGGTGATCTCAATGGCCTGGACAAGGTCACCATTACTTCTACAGGCCGGGTGCGGGGTAACATCATCGCTCCCAAGGTCATTCTTGAAGAAGGCGCCACCTTCAAAGGCAGTATTGACATGGATGCCAAGGCAGGAAAGCCTGCCGCACAGGCAGCCAGCGCAAAATCCGCTTGAAGCCCTACTGACGGGTTCTCTGTCGCATGGCCCTGTTTGCCAAGCCCCGGGGTGAACCCCAAGTCCGCCAGCCGGCGCAACCTGGTTTTTCGGAACTGGGATGCCCGGCTTTTGCCGGCCTTGTGGAAGCCATGCATGCCCGGGAGGAAAAGACCGATCCCAAGTTTGGCATCCTGGATCTGGCCAAAGCGTCGGGGAATCACATCCAGTTCTTTTCCCAATTCCGTTGCAAGTATCATATTGGCGATGTGCTGGATGCCATGGAAAGCTGGCCGGTGCCTGGCGAGGATACGCCAGTCGTGGATCTGGAAACCCTGTTGCCCTTGCATAACACCGATGGGCTGGACCTGATCCTGGCCTGGGACGGCCTGAACTACCTGCATCCCGAACTTCTGCCATTGTTGAGCGGTCATCTGGCCGGAAAATGCAACCCGGGTGCCTGGCTGCATGCTTTTGTCTACACCCGTGGCGACATGCCGGCCCTCCCGTTGCGTTTCGACATTCTTTCCCCGGAGAAAATGCGTTGCACCCGTCGGGGTGACGACTGGGTCGGGGCTCCCTGTCCTCCCCAGCGCGTACTGGAAAGCCGGCTGCCTGAATTCCGCGTGGTGCAATCGCGTCTTCTGCAGAATGGATTGCACGAATACCTCTTTCAAGTCAGCAGACACTGATGTCTTCCCTGGTTGTTCGCAATGTTGAGCTGGATGACGCTGAGGCGCTCTGTGCCATCTACAACCACTATATCGAACACACCACCGTGACCTTCGAAGAGAGGTCTCTGGAACCACAGACCTTTGCCCGGCGCATTCGCCAGGTAGCCGACCGCTACCCCTGGCTGGTCATGCAGGAGAGTGATGCTATCGTCGGTTACGCTTACGCCAGCGAGTGGAAATCACGCAGCGCGTTTCGCTACACGGTAGAAAGCTCCATCTACCTGCATCCCCAGGCGCCACGCAGGCAAGGTTATGGCAGAACGCTCTACGGCCGGTTGTTGTCCTTGCTGGCCAGGGAAGGTTACCATAGGGTGATTGCGGCCATCACTCAGCCCAATGATGCCAGTATGGCCCTGCATGAAGGTTTTGGCTTTGCCTCTGCGGGGTATTTCCATGAAGTGGGGTACAAGTTCCATCGCTGGATAGATGTGGCCTATCTGGAATTGGGTCTGGAAAAACCGTTGAACGGTGTATACTGATTGTTGGAAACAAGGCGCGGGATTGCGCCTTGGTAATGGAGAAAACTGAAAAGAGAGGGGATGTCGAGGTGGCGGGATTCAGCTTGAGGAAGCTTTTTCGGCGCGATGATGACCGGGAGGTGCGGGTCATTCGGGAGCGTCGGCACAATGTCCGGCATATTCCCAGTGACGGGGAAGCCGTTCTGGTGGTGGATGATTCCAAGACCATACGCTATGCACTGAAAAAGATGCTGGCCCAGGGAGGTTTTGATGTGTTGGAGGCCGAAAATGGCCGTGAAGCCATCGACCTGGCCAAGAGTCATTCACCGGTTCTCATCATCATGGATATCGTCATGCCTGAGCTGAATGGCTTTCAGGCTACCCGGCGCATACGCAAGATGGAAGAAACCCGGGATATTCCTATCGTGATCATGAGCGGCAATCAGGAAGCTACTGAGAAGTTCTGGGTAGAGCGCATTGGCGCCAATGATTTCATGAGCAAGCCTTTTTCCCGCAAGGAAGTATTCCAGCGCCTGGAGTGGGCTGTCTACCGCAATCAGATTGCGTGATCAGTTGCTGTCACGCCTGTGTTCCGGCAATATCCTTGCCGTGCGTACCGCATTTCCCTGGGTCTGCAGCACTTCCACCGGGTAGCCGCTGATGAGCAGGCTGGTGCCGGGTTCCGGGATTTGCTCCAGCTGTTCGATGATGAGTCCGTTGAAAGTCCTGGGGCCATCGGTGGGCAGCGCCCAGCCAAATGTTTTCACCAGTTCCCTCACGCTGGCACTGCCATTGACCAGATAACTGCCGTCCTCCTGGGGTTGCACATCGGAAATACTGTCTGTGGGATCGCTGGTGAATTCACCCACGATTTCCTCCAGTAGGTCGCTCATGGTCACCAGTCCCAGTACATCGCCGTATTCGTCCACCACCAGGCCCACGCGGCGCTTTGCCTTCTGAAAGTTCAATAGCTGGGTGTTCAGTGAAGTTCCCTCGGGAATGAAATAGGGTTCCTGAACCAGTGCTTCGACGGTTTCCCGGGTGAGCTCCCCCGTCATCAGCGCCTGCATCACCTGGCGGGCATGAATAAAGCCTTCCACTTGATCGATGCTGCCCCGGTACACCAGAGCCTGGGTATAGGGCATCTGGCGCAGATCTTCCAGCAACTCGTCCCAGTCTTCGTCCAGGTTGATGCCGTCGATCTCGTGGCGCGGAATCATGATGTCTTCTACAGTGGCCTTTTCCAGGTCGAGAATGCCCAACAGCATCTTGCGGTGTTTTTGGGGTATGAGGGCGCCAGCTTCGTTGACGATAGTGCGTAATTCTTCCCGGGAGACGGCGTCGGCATTAGCGTCATCGGGATAGACCTTGAGCAGGCGCAGTAGGCTGTTGGCAAAAAGATTCACCAGCCAGACCATGGGATAGGCGATCTTCAGCAGGGGCGTATAGACCCAGGCCGCAGGGAAGGCCAGCTTCTCCGGGTGAAGGGCCGCCAGGGTCTTGGGGGCCACTTCGGAAAATATCAGGATGATCAGGGTGAGCAGTCCTGCAGCGATGGGAATTGCACCTTCGCCTCCCAGACGGATGGCCAATACCGTGGCCAGGGAAGAAGCCAGGATGTTGACAAAATTGTTGCCCAGCAGAATCAGGCCGATGAGGCGTTCCGGGCGCTGCAACAGGCGCTGAGCAAGCACGGCGGCCTTGTTGCCTTTATCTGCCAGGTGCTTCAGGCGATAACGGTTGAGCGTCATCAGGGCGGTTTCTGAGCCCGAGAAAAAGGCAGACAGCAGAATGAGAATAAACAGGGCGGCAAACAGCCCGCCTATGGGAAGGTCGTCCAATGGTGGTTTTCCTACAAACCTGGATCAGGGAGTCAATCAAGATGTGCGGCACAGGTTCTCGGCGGCTGGTACCCGATGAAACCGGTTTCCCGGCAGGTAGCAGGGGTACGGGGTTTCGTCAGGCCATGCAGGTCAATATCCTGGTGCTGTATCCTCTCTGTCCTCACGGATTCAGGCTACAATGATCATGCAATCATTGTCCGTGGTCTGTCGGCAAAGTCAAGGAGAGTAAAGAACAATGAAAAGTATCTTTCTGGGAGGAGGGTTGGCAGGAGTCGTGCTGTTCATCTGGGGGGCCGTGGCGCACATGCTGTTGCCCTTGGGAAACATGGGCATGCAGGAACTGCCGCATTCAACCAGTGTCACCTATGCTCTGGATCTGGCGCTGGATGGGCCGGGCCTGTATGTGTTTCCCTGGATGGATGACACGAAAGGCATGTCCAAGGAAGCCTTGGCCGAATGGGAGGCCGACTACCGGGACGGCCCTGTGGGCATGATTCTTTACCGCCCTACGGGGGGCGATCCCATGGCCACACGTCTGTTCATTACCCAGGCGCTCACGGATCTTGCCGCAGGTTTCATTGCTGCCATTCTGTTGTATTTCACGCGCCTGGGATTTGTCGGACGTTTACTGTTCGCCACCAGCCTGGGATTGCTCGCTTGGATCGTATCGGCACTGCCCCAATGGAACTGGTATGGTTTCCCGGGAGAAATGATACTGGCCAGTGGCGTGGAAATGGTCGTAGGCTGGTTTCTGGCTGGACTGGTGCTGGCCGCCGTGGGGGGATCAAAAGCATCTGCTGATGACTGATGGGCTGACTTGTGTCGGAGTTGCAGTTTGCCACAGACAGGCGGACGATCTAGCCGGAATGTTTCACCAAGGATTTGGTTAGGCTTTTCTCAATGAACAACAAAGTACAGAGGGTATCACAATGGATGCACAACAATTGCTGCAAGAACTGCTGAACTCCGGACGGCAACTGGCTGAAAAAGGTTTGGATATGGCGGAGGACGTCCTGAATGTCCCGGAATCCGGCCCCCAGCGCGACGCGAAACTGGATGGGCTGAAGAAGGGCGCCATGATTGCCGGTGGCCTGGCTCTGTTGCTGGGTACGCGGGGTGGTCGTCAGTTGACTGGCACGGCCATCAAGCTTGGCAGCATTGGCGCTCTTGGCGGATTGGCCTATCAGGCCTTCAAGCGCTGGCAGAAAGGAGATCAGTCAGTGGACAAACTGCAGGGCAGCGAAGCGGACAAGCGCAGCCGTCAGATCCTCAAAGCGATGATTGCCGCAGCCAAGGCAGACGGTCATATCGATGCTGAGGAGCAGCGCAAGATCGAGGAAGAGCTGGTTGCTTTGCAACTGGCGCCGGAAATGGCTGAGTTCCTCCGGGAGGAAATGCATAAGCCACTGGACATGGCTGATGTGGTGGAGGGTGTTGATTCACCCCAGGCAGCAGCGGAGTTGTATGTGGCATCACGCATCATGGTGGGTAACCAGAGTCCGGAAGAAAAGGCTTATCTCCAGCGCCTGGCGCAGGCCTTGGGGTTGACGGCGGAGCAGGTTTCAGCGCTGGAGAATGAACTGTCAAAGCCTGATGCTGCCTGAATCCCGGGATAGTGATTCCCTGTTCGCATCAATTGCTCAACAAGAGGAAATACTATGTTTAGATTGATCCTGCTGGCGCTGTTTGCGCTGTTGCTTGGCGCCTGTACCCAGGAAACGCAAAACCGCTTCGGCCATGCTTTGCAGAACTGGACAGGCACCAATGGCGTACTGGAGATCTACGCCGGGGACAAGCTTGTGCGGCGCTTCATTGGCATCGACAAACTGACAACAGCACAGGCCACCTCCGGCTCACAATCACGTCCCTACCGCTACGGCTATGGCATCTTTGATGCGAATCTGAATATGCAGAAAGACCCTGGCGAGAAAAAAGTCTATTTCGAGATCAGCGATTATTCGACGCCCTATGTCTTTTTCGAGAATCCTTACTGATGCTACCAAAAGGCTGAATTGACCCGACTTAGTGGTCGGGGCGACTACAGCACAAGCGCTGCCAGTACCCGCCGGTCTTCGCCATGGAGAATGTTATAGGTGCGGCAGGCCGCATCCGTCGGCATGATTTCCCAGCCGATACCTGCCTGTATGAGGGGTCGGAACAGGGAAGGATGGGGGAAGACCGGGTTCTGGCCGGTGCCCAGGATGAGCACATCCGGTTCATGGGCTGCGAGGACCTGCAGTTGTTGGGCAGAGACATCTTCCATGGATGCCACCTCCCAGGGTTGCAGCAGTCTGTCCGGCATGATCAGCAGGTTGTGGCGGAATACCTGGCTGGCCACCTGGATGCGGCCGGGCTCATAAGCCTCGATGACGTACTTGCTGTTGATCTGATCCTGGGCAAATTTCATGGGGGCATCATATACCAGCGCGCCGTGCAATTGAATTTTGCCCCCTGCTCATGTACTTTACCCGTTTGCCCGAAACCAAGCCCGAGGGGTTTTCAGTGTCCAGTCCGGAAATGGAAGAATTCCGCCGCATCAAGCGGCTGCCGCCTTATGTATTCGCTATTGTCAATGAGTTGAAGGCGGAAGCACGGGCGCGGGGCGAGGACATTATTGATTTTGGCATGGGCAACCCGGATCAGCCCACCCCCCAGCATATCGTGGACAAGCTGTGTGAGGCCGCCCAACGCAAGGATACACACCGCTATTCCATGTCCAAGGGCATCCCGCGCTTGCGCCGGGCCATCTGCAACTGGTACAAGGATCGCTATGATGTGACCCTGGACCCGGAAACCCAAGCCATCGTCACCATAGGCTCCAAAGAAGGACTGGCCCATCTGGCCCTGGCCTGCGTGGGCCCCGGAGATTCGGTGCTGGTGCCCAATCCTGCCTATCCCATTCACCCCTGGGGCTTTGTTATCTCGGGAGCGGATGTGCGCCATGTGCCCCTGGTGGACGGCATCGATTTTTTCGAGAAGCTGGAAGAAGCCATCAAGGATTCCTGGCCCCGGCCCAAGATGCTGGTCATCAACTTCCCGGGAAATCCCACCAGCCAGTGCGTGGAACTGGATTTTTTCGAGAAAGTGGTGGAGATCGCCAAGGAGCACGGCATCTGGGTGATTCATGATCTGGCCTATGCGGACATCGTATTTGACGGCTACAAGGCGCCTTCCATACTCGAAGTACCCGGGGCGGAAGATATTGCCGTGGAGTTCTTCTCCCTGTCCAAGAGTTACAATATGCCGGGTTGGCGGGTCGGATTCATGTGCGGCAACAAGACGCTGGTAGCGGCTCTGGCGCGTATGAAGTCCTATCTGGACTACGGCATGTTCACGCCGATTCAGGTGGCGGCCATTGCTGCCCTGGAAGGTCCTCAGGACTGCGTGCGCGAGATACGCGATATGTATGAATCCCGGCGTAACGTACTTTGCGATGGTCTGAACAATCTGGGCTGGCATGTGGAAAGACCCAAGGCCACCATGTTCGTATGGGCGCCGATACCAGAGCACTACCGGGAAATGGGTTCTTTGGAGTTTTCCAAGAAACTCCTGGTGGATGCGAAAGTGGCGGTTTCTCCGGGCATTGGCTTTGGCGAATACGGTGATGGCCATGTCCGGTTTGGGCTGATCGAAAATGAACATCGCACACGGCAGGCGGTGCGAGGTATCCGCGACATGTTCCGCAAGGACGGCCTGCTGTCCGAATGACCTGTAAAATCAATAATATTTCAGGAGAAGAAGTTTGAAACCCGTGAAGGTGGGATTGCTGGGACTGGGCACCGTTGGCGGCGGTACCCTGAATGTACTGCATCGCAACGCGGCGGAGATCAGCCGCCGCGCCGGGCGCGATATCGTGGTCAGCCACGCCGCTGCCAGGGAATACAATGCCGATGATCTGGACGGACTGGACAGCGTGCGCGTCTCCGATGACGCCTTCGCTGTAGTGCAGGATCCGGAAGTGGATATCGTGGTCGAACTTATCGGCGGCTATTCCCCGGCCCGGGAACTGGTGCTGGAGGCCATTGCCAACGGCAAGCACGTGGTAACGGCCAACAAGGCGCTTATTGCCCTGCATGGCAATGAGATTTTCACGGCTGCTCAGGAGAAGGGCGTCACCGTGGCCTTCGAGGCGGCGGTTGCAGGAGGCATCCCCATCATTAAGGCTCTGCGTGAGGGCCTGGCGGCCAACCACATCGAATGGATTGCCGGCATCATCAACGGCACGGGCAACTTCATACTCACAGAGATGCGCGACAAAGGC
The DNA here is from genome assembly GCA_026994195.1 of Sedimenticola sp. GTDB lineage: Bacteria > Pseudomonadota > Gammaproteobacteria > Chromatiales > Chromatiaceae > Thiolapillus. Next base: position 25,380 of record JALWRH010000116.1, read on the forward strand.
CGGAATTTTACCGATGTGCTCAAGGAAGCTCAGGCGCTGGGCTATGCCGAAGCCGATCCCACCTTCGACGTGGAAGGTATCGATGCCGCTCACAAGCTTACTATCCTGGCGTCCCTGGCCTTTGGCATCCCGCTGCAGTTCGACAACTGCTATACCGAAGGCATTGGCAAGATCGAACGCCAGGACGTGGAGTATGCCGAGGAGCTGGGTTACCGCATCAAGCACTTGGGCGTGACCCGTCGTACTGAAGAGGGGGTGGAACTGCGCGTGCATCCTACCCTGATTCCCGAGCGCCGCCTCATTGCAAACGTGGATGGGGTGATGAACGCCGTGCTGGTCAAGGGCGATGCCGTGGGTCCCACCCTTTATTATGGCGCTGGCGCGGGCTCTCTGCCCACGGCTTCTGCCGTGGTGGCAGACATCATCGATATCGCCCGGGTACTGACCACAGATCCTGGCAACCGGGTTCCCCACCTGGCTTTCCAGCCCGACGAGTTGTCTGACCTGCCCGTGCTGGGCATGGACAAGGTGGAAACCGCTTTTTACCTGCGCCTCACAGTGGCGGACAAGCCCGGCGTACTGGCTCAGGTGACCGGCATCCTGGGGGATTCCGGCATCAGCATCGAAGCCGTGAAGCAGAAAGAGCCCCTTGCGGGAGAAACCGAAGTGCCCCTGGTGCTGCTGACGCACCGGGTGCTTGAAGGCGACATGGACAAGGCGCTGGCGGCCATCGAGGCCATGGATACGGTAAACAGTATCTCCCGCATCCGGGTGGAGTACCTGGATTGAACGCGTGAAAACGGAGCTGCTGTTGGCAGTTCCGGTCCCTGAACTGACTCCGGACAGGAAAATCCCATGAAATTCACCGAAACCCGAGGCAACGACGGCGTCAAACCTGCTGCCGTGAGCTTTTCCCAGGCGATTCTCAGTCCCATGTCATCCTTTGGTGGCATCTATGCACCGGAAGAGATTCCCCGCTTTGACGATGACTTTCTGGCGGAGCATCTGGATAAAGACTACCTGGCCCTGGCCCGGGATATCCTGGCGACTTTCCAGGTGGACTTGCCGGACGACCTGGTGGAGGCTGCTCTGGACACCTACCAAAGCTTTGACGATCCGGACAACCCTGTTCCCGTGGTCAGGGTGGGTGAGCGTCTGCATGTCAGCGAGCTCTATCACGGCCCCACCCGAGCCTTCAAAGATATGGCCCTGCAACCTTTCGGCGTGATCTTGTCGGGGCTGGCCCAGGCCCGCGGCGAACACTACCTGATCATGGCAGCCACCAGTGGAGACACGGGCCCAGCCGCCCTGGACACTTTCCGCAACAAGCCCAATATCAAGGTAGCCTGCCTGTATCCCGATGGCGGCACTTCCGATGTGCAGCGCCTGCAGATGGTGACCGAAGACGCTGACAACCTGAAGGTCATTGGTATCCACGGCAATTTCGATGATGCCCAGGCGGCCCTGAAGCGTCTGCTTGGGTCCGAGGTCTTCCGCGCCACTCTGGTGGAAAAACACACCCAGCTGTCCGCGGCCAATTCGGTAAACTTCGGGCGCATCATCTTCCAGTTGATCTACCATATCCACAGCTATCTCGAACTGGTGCGCCAGGGACAGATTTCTCTGGGAGACAAGGTTTACCTGGTGGTGCCCAGCGGCAACTTCGGCAACGCCCTGGGGGGCTACTATGCCTGGCAGATGGGCCTGCCCGTGGAAAAAATCGTCATTGCCTCCAACGCCAACAACGTGCTCACGGACCTGATCCACACAGGCGCCTACGATCTGCGTCAGCGTCAACTCATCGGCACCAGTTCTCCCGCCATGGACATTCTCAAATCATCCAACGTGGAGCGGGTTCTGTTCCACCTGTTCGGCGCTGAACGCACCCGGGAGCTCATGCGCCAGCTGGATGAGGAACAGCACTATCAGCTCAGCAGTGATGAGCTGCAGGCCCTGCGATCCCTGTTCTGCGCGGATTTCTGCAACGATGCCGAAGGCAAGGCCTATATCAAGGATTACTTCGAGCGGGGATATCTCATGGACCCGCACACAGCCACCTGCATGAAAGCCCATGCCAGTTGCTGCAATCAGCCCCTGAGCGCCATCGTATATTCCACTGCCGAGTGGACCAAGTTCTCCCCCACCATCGCCAATGCTCTGACGGGTGAGAACGACAGCCATGACATCGATGCCCTGAAGACCATTGCCAAGCTGGCCCATACCCCTATCCCTGCGCGTATCGGCGAACTCTTCGACAAGCCTGTCACCCAGAAGACCCTGGTGGACAAGGAAGACATCGAAAAGGAAGTACTGGCCTTCCTTTGAAGCCGGCATGATCCATCATCTGCTGGTTCCCGGCCTGCTGGAACTGCCCGGGGGCGGTGCAGACAACCGGGAGCCATTGCGCTTTCCCCTTCTGGAACGCTTCATCGCCCGGGCTGAGGCAGGCCGGATGGAGGGGCATCTCGAAAACCTGCTCATGCAGCGCTTTGGCCTGGAGCCGGATCAGGGTGCTGCGCCTTTGTGCTATCTGGCGGACACCGGGAAGCGGCCTGAATCCGGCGTACTGCGCGCCTGTCCTGTGCATCTGCGAGCCGACAGGGATCGAGTGCTGCTGTTCCCTCTGGATGACACTCAGTTGGATGGAGAAGAAGCCAGGGAACTGGCCGGGCGTTTCAACGCTCACTTTTCCGGGGACGATTTGATTCTGGAAGCAGTCCGTCCCAGCCGCTGGTATCTCCACAGCGCCCGTCTGCCGGAAAGCACCCTGGCGCCTCTGAATGAGGTGGCCGGCCGCAGTCTCGCGGATTTTCTGCCATCCAGGGATAAAGACCGCTTCTGGCTGTCTGTCATCAATGAAACCCAGATGCTGTTTTTCGATGCGCCGGTGAACCTGGACCGGGAGGCGGCAGGCCGCTTGCCCGTGAACGGACTCTGGTTCGACGGCGCAGGCCATATGCCTTCCAGAGTTCCGGTAGCGCCTGCCAGCATCCATGGCCGTCACTGCCTGCTCCAGGGTCTCAGCGCCTGCGCCCATGAGCAGAGGGATGAGGCCTTGACTGTGGTCGGGGACATTCAAGAAGCGCTACTGGCGCAGGATGCAAACGCCTGGCGACAGGCGTACAAGGATCTGGAAGAGCGTCTGGCCTCCCTGATGAAATCCACGGAAATCATGTTATATTCCTGTAATGGATACCGCTGGCATTGGAAGCCGTCTAGCAACTGGCGTTTCTGGCGTCTTTCCCGGCCTCTGCCTGGCTTTTAAGCTGCAATACCACTAACCTTTATGAACCCTCTGGTCACGCCCTTGATGATGGAAAAGCCCCTGTCCGTAGGTCGGACTTCAGTCCGACATAGCTCCGTTGTAGCCGCGGTTGTCGGGCTGAAGCCCGACCTACAGTCATGGCGCGAAGCCGCATCATAAATAATGGTACAAAATCAATAACGTGAGCGTATTCCCACACTAACAGAGTATCCCCAAATGACTGCAAGACTTCCAGCCCTGCTGTTGCTTCCCACATTGCTGTTATCCGCCTGCCTGGAGCAGCAGGGTGAGGAGCCAGCCGCGCCCCCGCCGCCGGTGACAGTGGCGGCCTACACGGTGAAAGCTCAGGATCTGCCCGCCCGTTTTGAATTCATTGGCAAGACGGTCAGCTCCCGGCGGGTGGAGATCCGTTCCCGGGTGGAAGGCTTCCTGGAGAAACGCCTGTACAGGGAAGGCGCCATGGTGGAAGCCGGCCAGCCCATGTTTCAGATGGATACCCGGCCTTTTGAGGCACGCCTGCAAGCCATGAAAGCGGAACTGGCCCAGCAGCAGGCCCGGCTGGAGAATGCCCAGGCCAACCTGAACCGGGTACGACCCCTGGCGAAAAAGAACGCTGTGGCACAGAAAGAACTGGATGATGCCCTGGCCAACTACCGGTCTGCGGCAGCGGCGGTGGAAGTGGCCAAGGCCAATGTCACCCAGGCAGAACTCAATCTGGGCTACACCCTGATCCGCACGCCCGTGGCCGGGGCTTCCAGCTTTGCTGTGCAGCAGGAAGGTTCCTACATTGGCCTGGGCAACAGTCTTCTCACCTACGTGGCGCAGCTCGATCCCATGTGGGTGGAGTTCAGTGTTTCAGAGAATCAGATATTCCAGCTGCGCAGGATGCGTCGGGAAGGGCTGCTGAAAGCGCCGGCGGACGATGTGTACAAGGTGGAGATCGTGCTTGCTGATGGTAGCAGCTATCCGCACAAGGGCCAGGTGACCTTTGCGGATGCCTCCATTAGCGGGGAGACCGGCACTTTCCTGTTACGCGCACAGGTGGCCAATCCAAAAAAACTGCTGCGGCCTGGACAGTTTGTACGCACCTGGATCGAAGGTGGCATCCGCCCCGGTGCGATTCTGGTGCCCCAGCGCGCCGTGCAGCAGCGGGGGGAGGGCAGTTATGTCTGGGTGATCAGGGATGATGGCAGTGTCGAGCAGCGAAGCGTGACTACAGGGGCCTGGGAAGGCAAGCAGTGGTTCATCGACAAAGGTCTGAATGACGGTGAACGCATCGTGGTGGATGGTGCGCAGAAACTGCGGCCGGACAGCAAGGTCGTGATCGCGGAAGCTGGCAGTCTGCCTGCCGACGGTTCCTGATGCGGGAGTCTGTGGCATGATTTCCCATCTGTTTATTCGGCGTCCGGTGCTGGCGTCGGTGCTGTCCATCATCGTTATTCTGGCCGGACTGATCTCTCTGGTGGGCCTGCCCATTACCCAGTATCCTGAAATCACGCCGGTGCAGGTCACGGTCAGTGCCACCTACCCCGGAGCTGATGCAGAGACCGTGGCCAACAGTGTGGCTGCCCCCATAGAGACGCGCATCAATGGCGTGGACAACATGCTTTACATGCAGTCCACCAGTTCGGCTACAGGCCAGATGACGCTTTCCGTGTACTTCGATATCGACACGGATCCGGATACAGCCGAGGTGCAGGTGAACAACCGGGTCAACCAGGCGCTGCCGGAACTGCCGGACGTGGTGCGCAGTGCTGGCGTCACTGTGGCGAAACGTTCTTCCAGCTTTCTCATGCTCATTGGCATCTACTCGCCGGATGGTAGCCGTGACGAAGCCTTCCTGGGGAACTATGCCAACCTCAATATCCTGGATGAGATCAAGCGGGTGCCTGGGGCCAACCAGGCGCAGATCATGGGGCTGCCGGATCTGGCCATGCGCCTGTGGCTGGAACCGGATCACATGGCCAGCCTGAGTTTGACCGCAAGCGACATCCAGCGTGCCGTGAGCCAGCAGAACCAGCAGTTCGGCGTGGGCGCTCTGGGCCAGTCGCCCACAGCAGAACCCGTGGAGATGTCTTTCCCTGTCGTCACCCGGGGGCGTTTCTCCACCCCGGGGGAATTCGACAATATCATCCTGCGTACGGATCCCAAGGGCACAGCTGTGGTGCGCCTCAAGGATGTGGGTCATGCCGAAGAAGGTCTCAAGGCCTACCTGCTGCGCTCCACCCTCAACGGCAAGGCTGCTACCTTCATTGCTGTGTACCAGCAGCCGTCTTCCAATGCCGTGGATGTCTCCAACAGCCTGCGCCGGCTCATGGAAGAACTGAAGCAGAAGTTTCCGCAAGGTGTGGACTACAGCATTTCCCTGGATACCACCAAGTTCGTGCAGGCCTCCATCGATGAGGTCACCCAGACCCTGATCATCGCCATCATCCTGGTAGTGCTGGTGACCTACCTGTTCCTGCAAAGCATCAGTGCCACTCTCATTCCCACCATAGCCATCCTGGTGGCGGTCATCGGTACCTTTGTGGGCATGACCGCTCTGGGGTTCTCCATCAACCTGCTGACGTTGTTTGGCCTGGTGCTGGCCATTGGCATCGTCTGTGATGACGCCATCGTGGTGGTGGAGAATGTGGAGCGCAACATGGAGGAAAAAGCCCTGTCTCCCCGGGATGCCACCTTCCTGGCCATGGACGAGGTCACCGGGCCGGTCATCGCCACCTCCCTGGTGCTCATTGCGGTGTTCGTCCCTGTTGCCTTTCTCGGTGGCACCACCGGCGTGCTTTACCAGCAGTTCGCCATCACCATCGCCATCTCGGTGGCCATTTCCAGTTTTGTGGCCCTGACCCTGACACCGGCCATGGCGGCGATCCTGCTCAAACCCCGGGGACAGGCGCCGGGAGGGTTCTTTGGCTGGTTCAACCGCTGGCTGGATGGCCTGACCCGCAGGTATGCCGGTGGCGTGGCCCTGACCATCAGGCGCTGGTTCCTGGCCCTGCTGCTCCTGGGCGTGATGCTGTTGAGCATGGTCTGGCTGTTCAAGGAAATACCCACCAGTTTCGTACCGGCAGAAGATCAGGGTTTCCTGTTTACGGCCGTGATGCTTCCCGATGGCGCCAGCCTGGACCGCACGGAGGCTCTGACCCGCAAGGTTGCGGAAATCTACGGCAAGCACCCGGCGGTGCAGGATGCTTCAGCATTGGCGGGTTTCAGTCTTCTGGATAGCCAGTTCAAGAGCAATGCGGGCACGGTGTTCATCGCCCTGAAAGACTTTGATCAGCGCCAGGAGCCAGGCATGAGCGCCCAGGATCTCATCCAGTGGGTGACGCCGCGCCTGGCAGCGCTCAAGGAAGGTATCGTGTTGCCGGTGAATCCGCCGCCCATTCCCGGTCTGGGCGCCCAGGGCGGATTCGAATTCTGGGTGCAGAACCGGGGCCAGAAGGGTATTGCGGAACTGGCTGATCAGGTGCGAAAGCTGATTGCCGATTCCCGTCAGCATCCCGAAGTGACACGCCTGACCAGCACCATCAATGCGGCTTCCCGGCAGCTCATGGCAGACGTGAACCGGGTGAAGGCAGAGACCCTGGGAGTGAATGTGTCCGATATCTATGCTTCCCTGCAGACCCTGTTCGGTTCTCTGTATGTGAGCCAGTACAACAAGTACGGGCGGGTCTGGAAGGTGATCCTCCAGGCCAGCCCTGAGTACCGTCAGAAGCCGGAAGATCTGCAACAGATCTTCGTGCGTCAGCGGGGAGGAAAAATGGTGCCTTTGAGCGCCCTGGTGAACACCCGGTATGTTACCGGCCCTGACCTGGTATCCCGCTTCAACGGTTTCATGGCCGCCAAGATCAATGGAGACGCCGCGCCTGGCTACAGCTCCGGGGATGCCATTGCGGCAATGGAAGCTCTGGCCGAAAGCAGCCTGCCCGATGATTTCACCTACGCCTGGGCCGGCCAGGCCTACGAGGAAAAAAAGGCGGGCAGCACTTCCGCCCTGATCTTTGCCTTTGCCCTGCTCATGGTGTTCCTGATCCTGGCGGCCCAGTATGAGCAATGGTCTTTACCTGTGGCGGTCATCACTGCCGTGCCCTTTGGCCTGTTCGGAGCGCTGCTCACGGTCTGGCTGCGGGGTATGGAGAACGATGTGTATTTTCAGATCGGTCTGGTGACCCTTATCGGCCTGGCGGCGAAGAATGCCATCCTGATCGTGGAATTTGCCGAACTCCAGTACAAGGAGGGCATGAGTGCTTTCGACGCAGCGGTGGCGGCGGCCAGGCTGCGCCTGCGGCCTATCCTCATGACTTCCCTGTCTTTCATTCTGGGTTCCATGCCACTGGTGCTGGCCTCGGGGGCTGGCGCCAATGCGCGCCACTCCATAGGCACAGGCATTATCGGCGGGATGGTGGGCGCCACCAGCCTGGCGCTGTTCTTCGTGCCCATGTTTTTCTACCTGATCATCACCGCCAAGGAAAAGCGCAGTGCCGGAAAGCCCGTAACGGCCCCGGGAGGGCAGTCATGAAGATACGCAGTTTGCTGCTGAGCGCCTGCCTGGTGGGTATCACGGGTTGCACCACCCTGGGGCCGGATTATGCCAAACCGGCGTTAGCCACGCCGGACAGCTGGCGGGTGCCTGTTGACCGCGCAGCGAAGATATCCAACCTGGAATGGTGGAAAAGCTTTGGTGATCCGGTGCTGGAGAACCTGGTGCAGGAGGCCCTGGCGCACAACCAGGATTTGCGCATTGCCGCTGCCCGGCTTCTGGAATATGCGGCCCGGGTGGATATCGCCCGGGCCGGCTCATATCCCCAGCTGGGTTATGGTGCCAGCGTTTCCCGGCTGCAGGCCTCGCGCACCACGCTGAATGGTGTTCCGGAGGGTGTTTCGCGGGTGGGGGATGATTACCTGGCCAGCCTGAACGTGGGTTGGGAGCTGGATTTCTGGGGACGTATCGCCCGTTCCACCGAAGCGTCCCGGGCCGAGCTGCTGGCTGCGGCCTATGGCCGCCGCTCGGTGATCCTCAGTGTGGTTTCCGCCGTGGCCACGGGTTACCTGTCTCTGCGCAGCCTGGACCGGCAGCTGGAAATCGCCCGGGAAACCCTGAGACGGCGGGCGGAGTCCCTGGCCCTGTTTGAAGAGCGGTTCCACGGTGGCGTGGTTTCGGAGCTTGAAGTGGCCCAGATACGCTCGGAATACCAGGCAGCCGCCGTGCTTATTCCCACCATCGAACGCCAGATCGCGCAGACCGAGAATGCCCTGTCCCTGCTCGTGGGGCGCTATCCCGGGGACATCGTCCGGGGCAAAAGGGTGGGAGAGTTGAAGTTGCCGCAGGTGCCGCCAGACATCCCTTCTGAGGTGCTGCAACGGCGACCGGATATTCTTCAGGCTGAGCAGAACCTGATAGCCGCCAATGCCCGTATCGGCGTAGCCCGGGCTGCGTACTTCCCGCGCATCTCCCTGTCCGGCATGCTGGGGCTGGCCAGCGCTGATCTGTCCCGGCTGGTTAAAGGAGCGTCGGGAATCTGGAACCTGGGGGCTGCTGCTGGTGGCTCCATCTTTACCGGAGGCGAGGTGGAAGCCCGGGTACGGCTGTCCGAGGCGGTACAGCAACAGGCGTTGCATGCCTATATCAAGACGGTTCAAACGGCTTTCGTGGAAGTGAATGATGCGTTGGCTATCAGCCGCAAGGATCGCGAGATCCTGGATGCCACCCGCCGCCAGGTGACGGCCCTGCGCAGCTACGCCAGGTTCGCACGCATGCGGTATGACGGGGGGTACGTGAGTTATGTGGAGGTGCTGGATGCCGAACGTGGCCTGTTCGATGCGGAGCTGGAATATACTCGCAGGGAAGCCGATGTCTATGCTGCCCTGGTGGGAGTCTACAAAGCCCTTGGGGGCGGCTGGTTGGCGGGCCTGGAACAACAGCTGAACGCCACGGACTTTGCTGATGAAGAAGAAAAGGCTGCCAGGGGAAAGGACCGCCTTACTCCGGGAAAGACACCGCCTGTACCCCCTGCGCCCTGATCATCCGCTGCTTTCCGTCAGAGGTTTGTGCAGGGTCCGGGTGAGTAAACCGTAGCCTTGTGCCTCGTAGAAGGACTGCGCATCCTTGTTGAAGTCCATGACGGCCAGGTGAATTTCCCTGGCGCCCTGTTCTCTGGCCCAATCTTCGGCGGCGGTCATGAGTTTCCGGCCAATGCCGCGCCTGCGCTGATCTGCGGATACGGCGATGGTGCCGATACGGCAGATGGGGTCAGCAGTGAAATAGGGGATCTGATGGTTCTCTGAGATCTTTGCCGTGATGAAGCCGCTGATGCCTTCTCCGCTGTCCGCCACCAGGAACAGCTGGTCTTCACCGGAAAGATGGTCGAACCAGAACTTCCGGCAGTCCCCGATATCCGCCGGATGCAGGAACAGTCCGGGCACGGCCTGATGGTGAGCCAGGTTCACGCTGTCGGAGATGGCGGATATTGCTTCGAAATCTTCAGGGGTGGCGGGACGAATGCGCATAGGAGTGACCGGATCAGCAATGCCGGATTTGTGCCCGTATCCCAGGCAAGGAAAGACACTTACCCATCAACGCAGTCTCTTTACACGCATACTGCGGTTGCTGCTGCCGGGCCTGAGTATGAAAGAACCCAGGGCGCCGCGTTCGATACGGACGTTCTCACCAGATTTCAGACGCGGTTGGGAACTGCTGCCTACCTGGCGCCAGACCTGATCATTGTCCAGGTACAGGGTGCGCTGTCCCCGGGAGCTTTTTTCGATCTTGCTGATTGTCGCCTGTACGCCCTGAATATCATCCGCAGGAGAGGTTTTCGGCAGGCCGAAGGCCGCTTTTTGGTCCTCCCGGGTCGGTGGCCGGTTCTGTTCTTCCAGCGTGGCGGCATAGTCGTCATAACAGGCCAGGCGTTCGGCGCTGGCGCTGATCTGCCGGCATTCCTGCCAATGGGAAGCGGCCAGAGAGGCGCCGGACAGAAGCGTCAGGGACAGAATCAGCAGGGGTGTACGCATACAGGCTCCAGGTGGTTGAAGGGGTTGCCGGAATGTTCCGCATGATACCCCGCAAGTGGCGGGTTCTTCCAGTTTGATAATGCCCGTATATCCTAGTATCGTGCGCAGAATCCCTCTCAAGCCGGTCTCGCACCCGCATGACGTCAACTGTTGCTGAGCTTATCGTAAGGTATATGGAGCGCCTGGGCATTCGCCATATCTTTGGCATGCCCGGAGCACACATCCTGCCCGTGTACGACGCCCTGTACGATTCGTCCATCCAGACTGTGCTGGCCAAGCATGAGCAGGGGGCTTCTTTCATGGCTGGGGGTTATGCCCGGGTGTCCGGGGGTATTGGTGCCTGCATCACGACCGCCGGTCCCGGGGCCACCAACCTGGTCACGGGCATTGCCAACGCCTATGCCGACCGGCAACCGGTGCTGGCCATCACCGGCGAGACGTCCACCCATATCTTTGGCCGTGGCGGCCTGCAGGAAAGCTCGGGAGAAGGCGGCAGTATCGACCAGATTGCCCTGTTCCAGGGGATCACCCGCTACAACCGCATCGTCGAGCGTACGGATTACCTGGGTAATGTGCTCAACCGGGCGTCGCGTATTCTTCTGGCGGATAATCCCGGTCCCGTACTCCTCAGCCTGCCTTTCAATGTACAGAAGGAGACCGTTGATGAGGGGGTGCTGGAAGATGTGATGACCCGCGCTCATGTGCAGACTCACGAGCCTTCCTGCGCCAATGCCAAGGATATTGTCAACATGCTGCTGGAAGCGCGCCACCCGGTCATCGTGGCCGGATATGGCTGTATCCGCGCCAGCGCCAGGGACCAGCTGGGACGCCTGAGCCGCTGGCTGAACATTCCTGTGGCGTCCAGCCTCAAGGCCAAGGGGGTCATCGATGAGTCCTCGCGTCTCTCCCTGGGCAGCCTGGGGGTGTCCTCCAGTGGCAAGGCATACCGGCATATCGTGGAACAGGCGGATCTGGTGCTGGTGCTGGGAGCCGCTTTCAATGAGCGCACCAGCTATGTCTGGGACAGAGAACTGCTCAACGGCCGGCGGGTGATCCAGGTTGATGTGAATCCTGAACAGTTGGAGAAGGTCTTCCAGGCAGACCTCGCCATCCAGGGAGACATCCGCAAGATTCTCGACGATATATTGCGCCACCTGGAAGTGCGTGAGGTGGAACAGGCGGCTGAACTGCCGGAGGATGCCGGGGAGTCAAGGGATTCCGGGCGGGGTTACGAGGTCTTCCAGACGGGGTTTGCCCTGGTGGAGAAATTCTTCCGCGAGCTGGAGCAGCACTTCCCTGATAGCGCCGTAGTGTTCGATGACAACATCATCTTCGCGCAGAATTTCTACCGGGTCTCCAGCCAGAGCCGTTATTATCCGAACTCCGGCATCTCCTCCCTGGGACATGCCATTCCTGCCGCCATCGGCGCACAGTTCCACGACCCGGGACCCTGTTTCGCGGTTATCGGGGATGGCGGTTTCCAGATGTGCTGTATGGAGATCATGACGGCGGTGAACTATGACCGTCCCTTGAATATCCTGCTGTTCAACAATTCCACCATGGGGCTGATCCGCAAGAACCAGCACCAGCAGTACGAACAGCGCTTCATCGATTGCGACTTCGTCAATCCCGACTACCGCAAGTTGGCGGATTCCTTTGGCATCAATCATCTGCTGGTGGACACGGAAGCTGCAGTGGAAAGCCTGTTTCGTGACACGGACCTGGTGAACGGCATCAACCTCATCGAGATGCCCATCGACAGGAACAGTTTCCCCAACTACTCTTCGCGCCGTTGAAGATTGCCGTGAGCGAATCTCTACCTCTGTTGTCGGATGCTGTCAGGGCGTTGGATGCGCCCGGCCTTTCCACCCTGTTCACAGCTTTCCGGGAGAAGCCACGGGCTGACGCTCTGCTGGTGATCTGCGACCAGCTGTTCCCCCGCCTGGAAGCGTCCATGTGGCAGCATGAACGCCTTGACCGGGAGGCGCTGGCGTCTTACCAGGCCATCGTCCGGGAAGTGGATGCCTGGCTGTGTGCACGGCCCCATGATCCGCGCCACCTGTTCCAGGTGGTGATTCCCGTGGCAGACCGACCCCGGCATCTGCGTAGTTGCCTGGAAAGTCTGGAAACCCTGTGCCGGCTGTTTCCCTGGGGCCGGGTAGCGGTGCTGGTGGCGGATGACTCGGGTCAGCCGGAGAATATCCAGGCCCACCAGGAGATCATCGCTGAGTTCCGTGCCCGGGGCCTGGATGCCAGATACTATGGCCAGGAGCAGCAGCTGGCCCGGCTGGAGGAACTGAATGCCGGCAGCCGCGAAGCCCTCAAGGGGGTGCTGGGTGATCAGGATGCCACGCGATTCTGGCACAAAGGCGCCTCCCATATGCGCAACATCAGTTATCTGGAACTCATGCATCCCAACAGCGGGAAAGGCGAGCCCCTGTTCTGGTTTGTGGACAGCGACCAGGAGTTTCGCGCTGGCAAAGACTATGCCCTGAATTATTTCTTTCATCTGGACCGGCTCTTTACCCGTCAGGCCGTGACCCTGTTCACCGGCAAGGTGGTGGGTGATCCTCCCGTCTCCCCGGCCGTCATGGCATCGAACTTCCTGGATGATGTGCTGGCCTTTATGAATGCTCTGTCGGAAAGAGATGCCGGGGAGGCCTGCCATTTTCATGATCAGACCGAACGCAGAGCCGATGACGCGGCTTACCACGACATGGCGGAGCTGTTCGGCTTTCAGGGAAAGCATCAGCCCTTTGCCTATCGCTGTCCCCTGCAGGGGTATCACGACCACCGGCGCTGCCTTGAGGAATATGCTGCGCGCCTGAACGGTTTCTTCGATGGTGAACACCTGACCCGCCAGACGGCTTACGCATTTAAGCCCCTGGAGGAAACCCTGGCGCCAGCGCGCACCGTGTACACGGGCAACTATGTGTTCAACCGCGCCGGGCTGGAATATTTCATCCCCTTTGCCGCGCTCC
>JALWRH010000117.1 GCA_026994195.1 Sedimenticola sp.
CTACTGAAAGCTCCCCTCTCCCAGAGGGAGAGGGGAGCTTTCAGTAGTGTGGGGGGAGTTCCGTACCCTGCCCTTCGCCGCCACCGGGCTGGTTGCGTTCCAGCTCCAGCAGGCGATCCTGGAGGCGCAGAAGTTCTTTGCGCAGGATATCCAGTTCTGTTTGCTGGCGGGCAACGGTGATGTTCAGTTCCTGAAGGCTGTCTTCCTGGAAACTGATGCGCACCTGAAGGTCTTCGATGCTGTTCATGGTCCCTGTCCTCAAATGGGTTGATACCTCAGCGCACCTGCACGTAGATCTCTTTTCTGTCCCAGTTCTGGCTGCCATGCACTTTAAGGCGAAATACATAGTCGCCTTTGGGCAGGCGGTTTTCCTCAAGTACATTCACCTTACCCACTGCCGCCGCATCATTGAAGCGAACGCTTTCATCGGTTTCCAGCTCCGGGTGAGAGTCCAGGTTGGCTCCATTGAGGGAGATGATATGCACCGGCTCACGGCTTTCCAGGGTGCCGATATAGGCTGCGGAATGCTCATTTTCAGCAACGCTGACCGTAAAGTCACCGCTGATGGGTTTGTCCAGTTGCCAATGCACTTCCCGCACATATCCCTTTAGCGCGGGGATGCTTTCCGCATCATTCAGGGGAATGACATGAGCATCTTCTATCATGGCATCGAAGGCGTAACCGCGGTACCTGGGTAGATTCTGGGCGCAAGCGCCAAGCGCAAGTACAACGCTGAGTAAGACTCCCATAAGGGCTGTCCGGTGGTTCATGGCTTCTCTTTCTCCTTGGCAATGGGGTTCAGGGCATCATGCGGTACTGGCGAGCAGGGCTTTCAGGCCATCCTCATCAAGGATGGTGATGCCCAGATCCCGGGCCTTGTCCAGCTTGGAGCCGGCAGCTTCGCCAGCCACCACATAGTCGGTCTTTTTAGACACACTGCCTGTGACCTTGGCGCCCAAAGCCTGAAGCTCGGCCTTGATCTCACTGCGCGGACGGCTGAGGGTGCCGGTGAGGACGAAGGTCTTGCCAACAAGTGGCTGAGCTTCCTCGGGTGGCAGTTCGACTGTCGGCCAGTGTATGCCCGCCTCCAGCAGCGCATCGATGACTTCCCGGTTGTGTGGCTGGCGGAAGAAGGCGGCAATATGGGCGGCAACGATGGGGCCGATATCCGGCACCTGTTGCAATGCGTCTTCATCGGCCTTTTCCAGGGCTTCCAGGGTGCCGAAATACTGCGCCAGGGTCTGGCTGGTGGCTTCCCCCACTTCCCGTATGCCCAGGGCATAGAGAAACCGCGCCAGGGTGGTTTCCTTGCTGTGCTCCAGGGCCTCGAGAAGGTTCTGCGCGGATTTTTCACCCATGCGCTCCAGGCTCATGAGCTGTTCCTTGTTCAGGCGGTACAGATCCGCGGGGTTATGCACCAGTTCCTGCTCCACCAACTGTTCTACCAGCTTGTCCCCCAGGCCCTCGATGTCCATGGCCCGGCGGGAGGCGAAGTGCTTGATGGCTTCCTTGCGCTGGGCGGGACAATACAGGCCGCCGGTGCAGCGCGCCACGGCTTCGCCTTCGGGCTTGATGATGTCGGAGCCGCAGACAGGACAGTGTTTGGGCAGCACCACTTCCCGGGCGTCCCCGGGACGGCGCTCGGGGAGCACGCGCACGATTTCGGGAATCACGTCCCCGGCCCGGCGCACATAGACCGTATCGCCGATATGCACGTCCTTGCGGCGCACCTCATCCATGTTGTGCAGGGTGGCGTTGCTCACTACCACACCGCCCACTTCCACGGGGGCCAGGCGCGCCACCGGGGTGACGGCGCCGGTACGGCCCACCTGAAACTCCACGTCTTTGACGGTGGTCAGCGCCTCCTGGGCGGGAAACTTTCGGGCAATGGCCCAACGTGGGGCGCGGGAGACATAGCCCAGGCGCTCCTGCTGTTCCAGGTCGTTGACCTTGAATACCACGCCATCGATCTCGTAGTCCAGGCTGTCGCGCTTTTCACTCATGGCGGCGAAATAATCCAGGCAGCCCTGAAGGCCGGACACCACTTTCAGCTCCGGCGACACGGGCAGGCCATAGCCCCGGATGACTTCCATGACGCCACTGTAGCTGTCGCCCAGTCTTTCCACGGACAGCTCGCCCCAGCCATAGGCATAGAACGAGAGGGGGCGGCGGGCGGTAATCTTCGGATCAAGCTGGCGCAGACTGCCTGCGGCGGCGTTGCGCGGGTTGGCGAAGGTCTTTTCCCCCTTGCGCCGGGCCCGTTCGTTCAGTTCCTCAAAACCCTTTTTAGGCATGAAGATTTCGCCGCGCACTTCCAGCACCTCGGGCCAGCCCTGCCCCCG
The DNA here is from genome assembly GCA_026994195.1 of Sedimenticola sp. GTDB lineage: Bacteria > Pseudomonadota > Gammaproteobacteria > Chromatiales > Chromatiaceae > Thiolapillus. The sequence continues at coordinate 2,343 of JALWRH010000117.1, forward strand.
CAGGCGCAGGGGGATGGCGCCGATGGTGCGCACGTTGCTGGTGACGTCCTCTCCGCGGTGGCCGTCGCCCCGGGTGGCGCCCTGCACCAGGATGCCGTTCTCGTAGCGCAGACTGATGGCCAGGCCGTCCAGCTTGGGCTCGGCGCTGTATTCCACCTGTTCCACTTTCAGCAGCTTGCGCACGCGCTCATCGAAATCAGCCATCTCTTCGTTGCTGAAGGCATTGCCCAGGGAAAGCATGGGCACGACATGGCGGACTTCGGTGAATTCCTTGAGGGGCTGGGCGCCTACCCGCTGGGTGGGGGAGTCGGGAGTGATCAGTTCAGGATGGGCATCCTCCAGTTCCTGGAGTTCGCGCATGAGGCGGTCGTACTCGCTGTCCGGGATCTCCGGATCGTCCAGCACGTAGTAACGATAGTTGTGATAATCGATCTGCTCGCGCAGGTCGCGGACCCTCGCTTCGATGGCACTGCCCTTCATTTGTGCAGCTTGGCCAGGCGCAGCTGGCGACGGTGTTCCATGATGGCGTCGCGGGTGTGCTGTATGGTCTGCTTGCTCAGCACGCTGTGGGTCTCGTCCTGAAGGGTGCCGCCGAGTATGCCGGCCAGTTCGTTGGCGGTGTAGAGCATGTCGGAATAGATTTCCAGACCGTCACGGACGCCGGGCAGCTGGGTAAACAGCATCAGGCCGGGCGTGGTGAAGCCTTCCATGTCATCTAAAGGAAAATGGCCGGGATTGACCAGGCTGGCGACACTGAACAGCACCCGGTCGGGATAACGGCTGTCCTGGCGATGGTAGATGTTCATGGCTCCCGCCTTGAGCCTCACCTGCTCCATGGCCGCGAGGATGTCCGGGCCGGTGAAATCACCGTCATGATGCACTAGGGCGATCTGCACCAGCATCTGGGGCAGACTGTCCTGAACTTCCGGGGAAGCATGTAAGTAGTCATCCTGGGAATCCGCGCTGAAGCCCGGCTCTTCCGCCGCCTCTTCCCCGATTGGATCTGTTTCTGGCCTAGGTTCCAGCTCCAGTTCGGGAACATAGGCTTCCGGCTCTGGTTCGGGATCTTCCACCAGCAGGGTTTCCTGGATACCGCCGGAAACATCGGCGTCCGGCGTGTCTTTCACCACGGCGCTGAAGCTGGGCACATCATCCTCTTCCGGCTCCTGAGCCGCCAGTTCACGCTGCAGGCGGCGCGCCTGGCGCAGGGACAATCCCTTGAGACGGGTACGCGAGCGTTTGTACCTGTCCCACAGGTAGATCACTACCACCAGCGCCATACCGGCCACCAGCAATATGAGGCGTAACTGGTCTGCGTCCATTTCCTATCAGCTAAAAAAAGTCGGGTTGTCCAATTGTAGTCATTCCGGCCTGTATTGAGTATCGGCAATAACCCCTATGGTTGCGGAAACCGCGTCCCCGGAGAATAGACGATCAGGCGCCGGGGCTGGCGCAGCAGATTCTCCCGGTAGAAAGCCAGCAGATCCGCTTTGCTCAGGCCCTTGACCGCATTCGCGACCTGGCGTTTGAAATCGAAGCTGGTCTGCTCACGCTCCAGGTTGTCCATATAACGTGCGGCGCGCACCAGCATCATGTCATCCTTCTTCAGCAACTTGGCCAGAAGACCCGCCTTGTGGCTCTGAAATTCACTGTCGCTCATGGCCTCCAGGTTTTTTTCATAGCGGGAGACAAAAGTCTCCATGCGCTTTTGCAGTTCATCCGCGGAAACGGCTGAAGACTGAACCAGCAGGATCAGTCCCGGCATGTTCTCGACTTCACTGAATGCCGCGGCCACCACATAGCCCAGTTGCTGCTCAGTACGCAGGGCGTTGAAGAAGGGGCTGGACATGATATGCCCCAGCAGGCGCCAGCGGGCCTGTTCTTCGATACTCTTGTTGTTGCCCTCGTAATTGATCACCACGGCGGAATCGGGGTGGTCCACATCAAACCGATAACGCAGGGTCTTACCCTTGGGAATGAGGGTCACCCGGGGCTCAGGCACCTGCTGCAGACGGGTTCCCGGCAACAGTTCCTGGTCCAGCACGCGATCCAGCTGTTTGGCTTCTTCCGGCTTGAGATTGCCATAAGCCAGGGCGCTCACTTCCGCAGCATCGAACAGCTTGCTGGAATAGGCCTGCAGATCCTTCCGGGTGAGATCTTTCAGGGCCGCCAGTTTCTGCCGGGGACTCCAGGCGGGCGTGAGCAGACGGCGCATGCGCTCCCCCAGAATCTGCTGATAGGGCCTTTCCAGGGCCTGGTTGGCCAGGCTGCGCTGCATCTTGGCCTTGTACAGGAGGAATCTGTCTTCAGACAGAGCAGGATGCTTCAGGGCTGCCAGTATTTTTTTCAGCAGCACCGGCAGCTTTTCATCATAGCCATACACCATCAGCAGGAGCCCGTCTGTAGTGGGGCTCAGAGAGTAACTCAGCCCCGCCAGCTCGGCCGGATAGGACCAGGCATTGAGTTCGTCCTCCACCAGATCTGCGAGCAGGGCCTGGCTGACGGCTTTCCTGGCCGTGTCCCGGACATGGGGAATCTCCAGATTGAGAGCGAATACCGCCCGGGGTACGGAAAAATCCTTGTCCGCCTGGTACCAAAGAGTCCGCGAGGGAGTGTTCTCCAGGGGAATGGGCGCAGGTTTTGCGGCCACCTTCTTCAGCTCCACCTTTTCCGGCAGGAAAGGATTGGGGCGGGGAAGCATCATGGGGCTGTCCTTGCCGGCATCCCGCGCTTGCAGGCGGGCCAATTGCCTGCCGGTGATCTTCTTTACGCTGTAGGGAACCCGGTAGAAAGCCTCGGTCTTGTCCGTGGCAATGTCCGGCTCTACCCGGGTTACGACCATATTGTCAGGGCGCAGATACCCCAGCACGTCCGCAAGCAGGTCAGGACGCCATTCCTGCATCACCTTGCCGCCACGCAGCACCTCGGCGGGTGGGTAGCGCAACAGTTTGGAGGACAGGATCATGGCATAGGTGCTGGCGGACATCTTTTCTTCAAAGCGGAAATCCAGGGCGCTCTTGCGCTTGAGTTCCTCAAACCGCCATTTCTCTATGCCCTTGTTCCGCAGCAGATCGATGTACTGGAACAGGTAAGCAATGATTTGCTGCGTATGCCGGGTTCCTTCTTCAGTGAGATCCATGTTCACATTGAACACGCCCTGAATGTCATCCAGGTTCTGCCCCCCTGCGCTCAGGGACGTGATCCAGCCTTTCTGTTTCAGCAGATCGAAAAGGCTGCCCTTGCCTTCATCACCGATGAAGTGCGCAAGATAGTCCACGGGCTTGGATGTGTAGTGCTTGCGCTGGGAAGGTATGGGAAAGCCCAAAGTCAGCTTGTGCAGCTTCTTCAGGGGTACCAGGTCCACTTCCACGGGCAGTTGCCCGGGCAGGTATAGATGTTCATCCCCGGCTGGCACATAAGGTTTGGCGTTTCGGTCGGGAATGGCGGCAAACTTCTCTTCCACCCAGCGGCGCAACACGGGCAAGGGCTCTTTGCCAACGACTGTCAGGCCCATGATATTGGATGAATAGTGCTTGTTGTAGAAATCGATGAGATCATCCCGCACCTTGCTGTCCTTGTGGTCCGCCAGGGTATCCAGGCTGCCGACGAAGAAGCGAGCATAGGGGCTGGCCGGGTTGTAGCTCTGTTTTTCCGCGGCGTCGATGCGGCGGCTGTCATCCTTGAGCTTGAGCTGATACTCCGAATGCACGGCATTGGCCTCGCGCTTCACATACTTGGCATCGAACAGGGGCGCAATGAAAAACTGGGCGAAGCGGTCCAGGGCCGGTTCCAGGGCTTCGGCCTTGATATCAAAGAAATAGGTCGTCTGGTTGTCCGCGGTAAAGGCGTTGTCGCTACCGCCATTGCGCTTGATGAAGGAAGAATAGTCATCCACGTCCGGGTACTTCTCGGTCCCCATGAACAGCATGTGCTCCAGGAAATGCGCCAGGCCGTCCCTGTTCGGGGGATTGCTCACACTGCCTACCTGTACGGTCATGGCGGCGGCAGCCTTGTCCGCCTCGGGATCAGATACCAGCAGTACGCGCAACCTGTTGGGCAATACCAGATATTCGTAACTGCGCGGGTCATTCTTGCTCTTGATGACCGTCTGTCCCTGGGCAACGGTCGTTTGTTGTGGTTCAGAGACGCAGGCTCCCAGGAACAGGGCCAGCAGAGACAGCAGGATGATTTTTTTCATTTCGTATGGGTATCCTTGTTTTCAGACAGACTATTGTGACTTGGACAGAAGCATCAGGTTCCCCTGGTGCCGGATTTGCAGGGCAGAAAGAAAACTCATGCCCAGCAGAACCTGCTCGGGCAGGTCGCCCTCCATGACCACTGCGGAAACATTGTGCAGTTCGATTTCACCCACCTTCACCCGGGCCAGGGTCATCGACCAGCCCCTAGCCACCCCCGAAGCAGTCTCGACCCGGGTTTCCGCGCCCCTGCGCCGGTACTGGAGATTCAAGCCCCGGGCATGATTTTCACTCAGGGCAACGGTATTGGCTCCTGTATCCACCACCATGGGCAGGGAATGACCGTTGATGCTGCCCTGGATGGCATAGGCGCCCTGATTGTTCATCAGAACCCGGGCTTCGAGCCGTTTTTTCCGCTGGTAGGTGGAAGCCACCCGGTGCCCCAGCTCCAGGATCTGCCGCTGACCATCGATGAGGACCACCGCCTGCGTGGAATCCGCACTGACCAGCTGTATGCCTTCGGGACTGACTTCACCCTGTTGCAACAAGCGGCTGCGCCCGTCGATGGTAAGCATGGCCTTGCCCGGAAACAGAGCCAGTACCTGTACCTTCGGCGCCGCCCATAGGGGCGCAGCCAACAAAAGCAGCAGCACCAGAATCCGCCTCACCACGGATACAACCTGTGTATAAGCTGCAGCAACACCAGGGCATAAGTGCCGGCCAGCAGGTCATCCACCATGATCCCCAGCCCGCCCTGTACGCCTTTGTCCAGCCAGCGTATGGGCCAGGGTTTCCAGATATCGAACAGACGGAACAGGAGAAACCCCAGGATGATTCCCTGCCAACCCGGAGGCGCGGCAATCATGGTGACGAAATATCCCGCAAACTCATCCCAGACGATGCCCCCATGATCATGGACGCCGAGATCGGCGGAGGTTTTTCCGCAGAGCCAGATGCCCGCCAGAATCACCAACAGCAACACCAGCAGGTACAGGGACAGGGGCAGCCGGGAAAGCGGCAGATAGAAAAGCACCGCCGCCAGAGTGCCAAAGGTGCCCGGCGCCACAGGGGCACAGCCGGAGCCAAAACCAAAGGCCAGCAGATGCACGGGTTTTTTCATGTCAGGACGCGGCAGACGGCTCATGATGCAAAATGTTCCCAGGCCGGAGGCAGGGGCAAGGCATTGCCGGAGCCGTCCAGCAGTTCCACGCCCTCACCCGGCAGGATTTCGCCAATACGGGTCACGGGCATGTCCTGCAGATGCGCCACGCTGTCCGGCGACGCCGTGAAACACAGTTCATAGTCATCCCCACCTGCTACTACCGGGCGAAAATCGCCCCCCTCCTGCAGGTACTGACGTACCCAGGGCGATACAGGCAGCCGATTCAGGTGGACCCTCGCGGCACAACCGCTCTGTTTGCAGATATGTCCCAGATCCGCCACCAGGCCATCGGAGATATCGATACAGCTGCGCACGCCGGCCGCCCCGAGTCGCCGGCCTTCCTCCACCCGGGGAACGGGGCGGGTCAGGCGCTGCTCCAGCTCGCCAGGATCCTGACCCGCTCTTTTCATCTCCAGGGCCAGTGCGGCATCCCCAAGGGTGCCGGTAACGTAGATGGCATCGCCAGGTCTGGCGGCCGAGCGCCGCATCTCCTGCCCGGGTTCGATGAAGCCCGTGAGCTGCCAGGTGATGCTCAAGGCGCCCTGGCAGGTATCACCGCCCACCAGCTGTACGCCCTGCTCCCGCATCAAGGTAACAAATCCCGAAACGAAAGCTTCCAGCCAGGAATGATCAATTTGCGGAAAACTGATGGAGAGCAGCGCCCAGGCGGGCTGCGCCCCCATGGCGGCGAGGTCGCTGAGATTGACCGCCAGGGACTTGTAGCCAATCCCGGAAGGATGCTCATCAGAAAGAAAATGCCGCCCGGCAATGAGGGTGTCCATGGTCATGGCCAGGCGTTTTCCGGCGGGAGGCTGCAAGAGCGCGCAATCATCGCCTACTCCCAGCACGACCTGGGAATCCGGCTGGGAAAGCCCGGAGAAATAGTCCTGGATGAGTTCGAACTCAGCCACGCTTCCTGGCGGCCACTTCCACTGGCCGCAGGGCCTGGGCCAGCTTGTCCAGCACGCCGTTGATATATTTGTGGCCCTTGTCGGCGCCAAAGGTCTTGGCCAGTTCCACCCATTCATTGATGACCACCCGGTAAGGCACTTCCGGGTGCTTGAGCAGCTCGTAGGCCCCCAGGCGCAAAATGGCGCGTTCCACCAGGTCCACTTCCTCCACGGGACGATCCAGCAGCGGTTTGAGGCCATCATCCAGAACATCCAGCTGGGTGGTGACGCCACGCACCAGATCCTGAAAATAATCGATCTGAAAATCTGCCCCTGGATGTTCGGCAAGAAAACCGTTGATGATCTCGCCGATATTGTCTCCGGTCACCTGCCACTGGTAGATGGCCTGAGTAGCCAGGGAGCGGGACTTGCTGCGTTTTCTGCTCACAGGGCTTTCAGCAGATTGACCATTTCAATAGCGGAGGCAGCCGCTTCGCCGCCCTTGTTGCCCGCCTTGGTGCCGGCGCGCTCGATGGCCTGCTCGATGGTATCCACGGTGAGCACGCCGAAGGCTATGGGTACGCCATGGTTCAGAGAAACCTGCGCCATGCCTTTCACCGCCTCACCGGCGACATATTCGAAATGGGGTGTGCCCCCGCGAATCACCGCGCCCAGGGCGATGATGGCGTCATACTTGCCACTGGCCGCCACTTTGTCCAGCACCACAGGCATCTCGAAAGCGCCGGGGAGGCGTACGATGGTGATGTTGTCATCGTCCGCGCCGTGGCGCTTGAGGGTGTCGATGGCGCCATCTTCCAGGTGGCTCACCACGAAGCTGTTCCAGCGGGCCACGACGATACAGAAACGGCCACCACTGGCGACAAGGTTTCCTTCAATGGTTTTGATACTCATAGGATTACTCCTGCTCCTCGGGGAGTTTGAAATCGACAAATTCGGTCACTTCCAGGTGGAAGCCGGCCAGGGCGTGCAGATGCTTGGGCGCAGACATGACACGCATTTTCTTCACGCCCAAATCGATGAGGATCTGCGCCCCCACGCCAAAGGTTCGCAGCTCCTTGTCCTTGATCTTGCCATGATCGATGGACGCCATCTCATCAGTGCTGCCCTTGAGCTGACAGGCTTGGATACGCTGTACGATATCCCGGGCCGTGTCATGGTTGCGCAGGATGACCACGATGCCGCTGCCCTCGCCTTCAATCTGCTTCATGGCATTCTTTAGAGGCCAGCCACATTCAGGATAGCTTGCCCCCAGCAGGTCGCACAGGCTGTTCTGCACATGCACCCGCACCAGCACGGGTTCATCTTCCTTGATCACCCCCTTGACCAGGGCCAGATGCACTTCATTGTCCACCACGTCCTGGTAGGCGATGACCCGGAATTCACCGGCTTCTGTGGGCATCAGGCATTCGTTGATGCGTTCCACGGTCTTTTCATTACGCACCCGGTACTCGATGAGATCCGCAATGGTACCGATCTTCAGGCCATGTTCGGCGGCAAACTTTTCCAGATCGGGGCGCCGCGCCATGGTGCCGTCTTCGTTAAGAATTTCCACGATGACGGAGGCAGGTTCGAAACCGGCCAGACGCGCCAGGTCACAACCAGCCTCGGTGTGTCCCGCACGTACCAGCACACCCCCAGGCTGGGCCATGAGGGGGAAGATATGGCCGGGCTGCACCAGGTCATCAGGACGCGCATCAGCCTTTACCGCCGCCTGTACGGTGATAGCCCGGTCGGCAGCGGAAATCCCCGTGGTCACACCTTCCGCCGCTTCGATGGAAATGGTGAAATTGGTGGATTCGAGCTGATCCGCCGCGTTCACCATCAGGGGCAGGCGCAACTGCTGGCAGCGCTCCTTGGTGAGCGTCAGGCAGATCAGTCCCCTGCCGTACTTGGCCATGAAGTTGATGGCATCCGGCGTCACCTTGTCCGCGGCAATGACCAGATCGCCTTCATTTTCACGATCCTCGTCATCCATGATGATGACCATTTTGCCCTGACGCAGATCTTCGATGATTTCTTCGGTAGTATTAAGTGCCATTGGCATCCCGGTTCTGTAAAAACCGCGTGAAAAGAAAGCAGGAGATTTTAGCATGAACCAGCCGTCGGAAGGTGTTATCAAATTTCACCTGGCCCATGAGCATGGCCCTGCCCTGCCTGGGGAAATGACTGCCGAACTCCGGGCATGGTTCACTATTCTGCGCAAACTGGAACTGCTGGGCCAGGACCCCGACCGTTACCTGGGCTACGCCTACGGCAATCTCAGTGTGCGAACAAAGAGCGGTTTTATCATCACCTGCACCCAAACCAGCGGCAAGATCGAACTGGATATGGAGGATTTTACCCGGGTCAGGGATTTCGACACTCACAGCAACCGGCTGGTATCAGAAGGCCCCTGCCCGCCTTCCTCGGAAGCCATGACCCATGGCGCCGTGTACCAAGCCCTGTCCCGGGCCAGGGCAGTCTTTCACGTGCATTCCCCCCAAATATGGCGGAAGGCGAAAGCGCTGGGACTACCGGAAACCGATGCCGCCATCGAATACGGCACCCCGGAAATGGCCGAAGCCGTCATCACCCTGCTGCGGAACAACCCCGCCGGGGTGTTCAGCATGGGCGGGCATGAAGACGGCATCCTTTCCCCAGGCGACGAT
>JALWRH010000118.1 GCA_026994195.1 Sedimenticola sp.
TTCGATATGCGCATTCCCGCCAGTGTGCAGGAGCAGATACAAGTGTTACGGCGTGCCTGGGGTGACCGGCCTGTGTGGGTCGCCGCCAGTACCCACGAAGGAGAGGACGAACAGGTGCTGGCGGCGCACAGAACGATCCTTGAGCAAGTGCCCCAGGCGCTGCTGGTGCTGGTGCCCCGCCATCCGGAACGCTTCGACCGGGTTGCCGCCCTAGTGGCGCGTCATGGTTTCGACCTGTGCCGCCGTTCCCTGGATCAACCCTGCGGCGAGAACGTTCATGTGTTCCTTGGCGACACCATGGGGGAGCTGCCCGTTTTTCTCGGGGGCGCAGATGTGGCTTTTATCGGTGGCAGCCTGGTGAAGGTTGGCGGCCACAACATGCTGGAAGCTGCTGCTCAGGGCGTACCCGTGGTGTTTGGTCCCCACGTGTTCAATTTCTCAGGCATCGCACGCCTGCTGCGTGACCGCGAGGCCGGCGTGATGGTTGATGATGCCAGCGGCCTGGCCGCCCAGGTGGCTGCCTGGCTGCAAGATGCCAGCGAACGCTCCCGCATTGGTGAAAACGGGCGTCAGGTGGTCAAGGAGAACCGCGGCGCGTTGCAGCGCCTGGCGGCCCTGGTGGATACCTTACTGGCCTGAATCCACTCAGCTCAGAAGCTGAATCCTGAAGGCTGGGGCAGAAGCTCCAGGGGCGGCAGGTCCGTTTCGAAAAGGAAATCCTGCACGAACTCGTCGCCATGACGGGTGATGAGTGTCGCTTCCATGACGGGAGATTCGCCCAGGATCATGAACAGGCGTCCTTCCGGTGCCAGCAGGCGTTCCAGCCGGTCGTCGTAGCGGGGCAGGGAACCCGTGACCGCAATGGCATCGAAGCCTCCTTCCGGAAGCTCGGCAAGGAAGGCATTGCCCAAATGCAGATGAACATTATTGGCGGCTTGCATAGCCAGTTTTTCCCGGGCGGTGTTGATCAGCGCCTCGTAGATGTCATAGCTGACCACGGAGTTGCCCAGGGTCGCCAGGCAGGCGGTGACGAAGCCGCTGCCGGTGCCCACTTCCAGAACCTGATCACTGGGCTTCACGGCCAGGGACTGCAGCATGCGCGCTTCCAGCTTGGGTTCCATCATGACCTGGCCGTGTCCCAGGGGAATGCGCATGTCGCTGAAAGCCAGGGCGCGGTAAGCATGAGGCACGAATTGTTCCCGGGGAATATCCTGCATGACCTGCAATACCCGGTCATCGAACACGTCCCAGGGACGAATCTGTTGCCATGCCATGTTGTAGCGGGCTTTATCCATATTGAGTTGGGGCATGAGGGTTTCCTGTGTACTGAATCGGTTGTGAAAAGGGTAAGCGGAATCAGATTCCCAGGCAAGGGAAAGACGGTGCAGAGGCAGAATCACCCGAGCTCATTTTTCCAGGTTAGACAGTAGTTCCGATACTTGTTGTCGCAGAACCTCACTATCGGCCCCGGCTTTGGACAATACCCGAAGTCCCCAGATATTGACCATGATGTATTTGGCGAGAACGCTGGGGTTCTTCTCCTGAGGGAGTTCCCCTTGTTCCCGGGCATCCTGAAGAGCGCTGGCTAGGAGCGTTTCCAAAGCGTCCAGCTGTTGTAAGGCGGTTTTCTGGATTGCCTTGTTATGAGGCGACATTTCCAGAACTGTGTTGACCAGAAAACAGCCGCGATGGCTGCTGTCCCCGGCCATTTCTTCCAGAAGCTCTTGGAGAAAGCTTTTCACCCCTTCCAGGGGAGAGGGAGCAGCATTCAGACAATGTTGCAACATCTTCCGGTTCTGCTGTCCGTAATATTCCAAGGTTGCGAGGAAAAGGCCTTCTTTTGATTTGAACGCAGAATAGATGCTGCCAGGATTGAGCTTGGTTGCTTCGACCAGCCGGGAGATGCTGGTCATGCAGTAACCGTGCTGCCAAAAGACACGGGTGGCATTGTGCAGCACCTGATCAGGATCAAATTCGATTGTTCTCGCCATTACTCACCTCTAAGAGAATATTTTAACTTATTTTTGAACAAGCGCTCATTTTTTGTTGAATGATTGTTCAAATATATCTATACTCAATAACTGAACAATCATTCAATAAACGAGGGTGAACATTATGACCACGTTGAAAGAACAGATTGCTGAGTTCGACCGTCAGAAAGCGTTGAACATGCCTGGGGAAATACTGGCGGCCATGGACGAAGGAACACAAAGCCTCAAAGCTTCCAGCCTGGAAGAGGGTGCCTTGAAAACCGGGGATACGGCACCTGATTTCAAACTGCCCGATCATCTTGGCGGCATGCGCAGCCTGCGGGAGTATCTGGCTGACTCGTTGGTGGTGTTGAGTTTTTACCGGGGAGGCTGGTGCCCGTACTGCAACATGGAGCTCAATGCCCTGCAAAAGGTTCTGCCGGCCATACAGCAGGCAGGTGCAACGCTGGTTGCTGTTTCTCCGGAAACGCCGGATCACTCCCTTTCCACCAGGGAAAAGAATGAACTGGCTTTTGATATTCTTTTCGACCAGGGAAACCGTGTTGCCAAAGACTTTGGGTTGGTATTTGAACTGCCCAAAGCGCTACAGCCCATCTATACCGATATCGGAATTGATATTCCGGGGTACAACGGCGACAACAGTTATGAGATACCCATGCCCGCTACTTATATCATCAATAAGCAGGGGAAGATTGTTTACCACTTTATTGATGCGGACTATACCCGGCGATCTGAACCGGAAGAGATCCTTCGGCAATTGAAGCGCCTTTGACTGGAATGTTGGCCCGGTCTGACCGGGCCGCATCAGCCTCCGGTAACCGGCGGGAAAAAGCCCACCTCGTCGCCGTCTCTGACGGGCGTGCCGTCCTGGGCCATTTCCTGGTTGACGGCGGCCAGCACTAGTTCATCGTCGGCAAAGACTTCCTCCCAGGGGGCTCCCCGCCCGGCGAGCAAGGTTTTCAGCGTGCCAATGTCGTTGACTTTCTCGGGCAGGGCCAGATTTTCCCCGTCCGTTTGCAGGCGGTCGCGCAAGCTGGCGAAATACAACAGCCTGATCATGACAGCAGCTCCCTGAAAGGCATGAACTGCACCTTGTCACCGGCGGTGATGGTCTGGTTCTCTGGCAGCACCACCAGGCCGTTGGCCCAGGTGGTGGAGCTGAGTACTGCGGAAGAACGGCTGGGATGCACCCGCACCAGATCGCTGCCGTCGGCCTGTTTTTCCAGGCGGGCGCGGTGAAACTCCCGGCGCTTGTCGGGCTTGTTCCAGTCGAAGCCGGCGGTGGCTTCGATGGTGACGGGCATGACCTCACTCAGCCCCGCCAGCTTGCGGATGAAGGGGCGTGCGAAGAGCAGGAAGGTGACGAACAGGGATACGGGGTTGCCCGGGGTGCCGATGAAGGGTGTGTCGCCGATGTGGCCGAAGGCCACGGGCTTGCCCGGTCGGATGGCCACTTTCCACATGTTCAGTTCTCCCAGGGCTTCCACGGCGGGTTTGACATGATCCTCCTCGCCCACGGACACGCCGCCGGAAGCGATGACCAGATCGGCCTGGGAGGCGGCATTTGCCAGGGCCTGCTTGGTGGCCTCCAGGGTGTCTTCCACCTGGCCCAGGTCGATGACCTCGCAGCCCAGGGCGCGCAGCATGCCCGCCACGGTGAAGATGTTGGAGTTGTAAATCATGCCCGGCTTCAGGGGCTGGCCGGGCATCACCAGTTCGTCACCGCTGGCCAGTACCGCCACCCGGGGGCGGCGGTATACGTTCAGGCGGTCAACGCCCACAGAAGCGGCCAGGCCCAGGTGCTGGGGCAGCAGGCGCAGGCCGGGCTGGATGATTTCCTCGTCCCTGTGGATGTCCTCGCCCTGGCGGCGGATGTTGGCGCCAGCCTTGGGGACGGTGTTGATGATGACTTCGCCGTCTTCCTGGCAGGTCAGTTCCTGCATGACCACGGCGTCCGTGCCTTCGGGCACGGGGGCGCCGGTGAAGATGCGGGCGGCGGTGCCGGGTTCCAGGGGCTGGGGTGCGGTGCCGGCGGGAATGCGCTGGGAAACCTTGAGCCGGGTGCCTTCGGCGGACACGTCGGCCACGCGCAGGGCGTAGCCGTCCATGGCGCTGTTGTCCCAGCCAGGCACGTCGATGCCGCTTTTCACCGGGGCGGCCAGCACCCTTCCCAGGGCGTCGTGCAGGGGCAGGGTTTCGGTATCCGTCAGGGGCCTGGCGTGGGAGAGCAGCAGCGCTACTGCTTCTTCATAGGGTTTGAGGTCGGAAACCGTTGGTGTGCAATCGCAGCCAGACATTTTATTTCTCCATGAGCCGGGGAATGAGCACGGCGAAATTGCAGGGCCGGGTGCGGATGTCCAGCTGGGGCTGGATGATCTTTGTCCAGGCCGTGCGGCAGGCGCCGGTGGAGCCGGGGATGCAGAACACGAAAGTGCCATTGGCCAAGCCGGCCAGGCAGCGGGACTGGAGGGTGGAGGCGCCAATTTCCTCGAAGGAAATCTGCCGGTACAGCTCGCCAAAGCCCTCCACTTCCTTGTCCAGCAGGGGCGTGACGGCCTCGGGGGTGCTGTCCCGCCCCGTGACCCCCGTGCCGCCGGTGGAGATGATGACTTCCACCTCTGGGGCGGCGATCCAGGCGGAAAAGACCGCACGCATCTGATAGATGTCGTCGGGCACGATCTGCTTGCCCACGAACTCGTGTCCGGCCTCCATCAGGGCATCCCGCAGGTAGTCGCCGGATTTGTCCGTGTCCTCGGTGCGGCTGTCGGAGACGGTGAGTACCGCGATTTTCAGCGGTCGGAATTCTTCATTGCCTGTGGCATGTCCCATGTTTGGCTCCTTGTAATCCGTAGTATCTACTCGGTGTATTGAGCCGGGGGATGGTAAGTGATTGAATATCCAGGGCGCGGATGAATACATCCATGTACGCTCTGCGGCAGCTTCCATGCTGCCGAAGCCTGGCTATTCAATCACTCACCATCTCCAACAATATTACGCTGAGTAGTTAAATATGGTAATCGAACGTCTGATGGAATCTTGCCCTAAATTCATCCAAAGTGAAATGATGATTCTGGGTGCCGGCGTGCTCGATCTTGATGGCGCCCATGAGTGAAGCAATGCGGCCGGTGGTTTTCCAGTCCATATCGTTTTGCAGACCGTAGAGCAGACCGGCGCGGTAGGCGTCGCCACAGCCCGTGGGATCTTCCAGGGAAGCGGCCCTGGCGCTGGGGATTTCGATGACGTCCTTGCCCGTGTAAATGCTGGAGCCCTCCCCGCCTCGGGTGACGATGATGGCCTCCACCCTGTCGGCCAGGGCTTCGATGGTCTTGCCGGTGCGCTCCGTCATCAGCTTGGCTTCATAATCGTTGAAGGCCAGCCAGGTGGCCTGCTCGGCGAAACGCAAGAGATCCGCACCGTCGAACATGGGCATGCCCTGGCCGGGATCGAAAATAAAGGGGATATCCGCCTCGGCAAACTGTTCGGCGTGCTCGATCATGCCCTGGCGCCCGTCCGGCGATACCAGTCCCAGGGTGATGCCCGGGGCATCGCCGACCTTGTTTAGATGGGACTGGTTCATGGCCCCGGGGTGAAAGGCGGTGATCTGGTTGTCGTCCTGGTCCGTGGTGATATAGGCCTGAGCGGTGTATTCGCCGTCGATGACCTTCAGATGATCCCGGGGAATCCCCTGTTCATCCATCCAGTCTGCGTAAGGCTGGAAGTCCGTGCCTACGGTGCCCATGGGGGCGCCCTGACCGCCCAGCAGATTCAGGTTGTAGGCGATGTTGCCCGCGCAGCCGCCAAACTCCCGACGCAGGTCCGGCACCAGGAAGGAGACGTTCAGGATGTGTACCTGTTCCGGCAGTATGTGGTTTTTGAAATGGTCATGAAACACCATGATTGTGTCATAGGCGAAAGAACCGCAGATCAATGCAGACATGTTATTTCCTAGAAGAAGAAACGGGGAATCAGCACCAGGCCCCAGATAGAGAGGAACAAGGTGATGGCGAGAAAGACTGCTGCCGAGCCGATGTCCTTGGCCTGCCCGGACAGTTCATGCTGTTCCGGGCCGATGCGGTCCACCACGGCTTCGATGGCGGAGTTGAGCAACTCCACGATGGGCACCAGCAGCCAGCTGCCCAGGAGCAGGGCGCGTTCCACGCTATTCTGGCCCAGCCACAGACCCATGGGAAGGATGGCCAGGGAGGCCGCCACTTCCTGGCGGAAGGCGGCTTCGGAGCGAAAGCAGGCGGCAAAGCCCTTCATGGAATAGCCGAAGGCCCGCACCAGGCGGGTGAAGCCCGTGTTGCCCGGTTTGCCAGTGCTCATGTGCTGGTTTCCCCGGGCTGCCAGCGCAGGTCCAGCTCCCGGGCGGCCTTGACATCATCCAGGCGGCGCACGGGCAGGCTCCAGGGCGCGCCCTTCACCCGTTCCGGGTCCCTGGCGGCTTCTTCACGAATGGCGATCATGGCCTGAATGAAGGCATCCAGGCTTTCCTTGGCCTCGGTTTCCGTGGGTTCGATGAGGAAACACTCGGGCACCAGCAGAGGGAAATAGGTGGTGGGGGCATGCATGCCATGGTCCAGGAGCCGCTTGGCGAAGTCCATGGCGTTCACCCCCAGCTCTTTTGCTTCCTTCTTCAGGGTGATGATGAATTCGTGGGTGGCGCGGCGCTCGGGGTAGGCGGCGGTGAACCCGGCCTCCATGAGTTTTTTCAGCATGTAGTTGGCGTTGAGGGTGGAATAGTCCGCCACCCGCTGCATGCCTTCTCCGCCGAGCATCTTGGCATAGACATAGGCCCGCAGCAGCACCCCGGCGTTGCCGGCGAAGGCGGACAGGCGGCCGATGCTCTGGGGCATTTCTTCTTCCTGCAGCCAGTGGTAGTCGCTGCCGTCGCTGGCCACCATGGGAATGGGCAGGAAGGGCTGCAGACGCTGGCTCACGCCCACGGGGCCGGCGCCGGGCCCCCCGCCCCCATGGGGGGTGGAGAAGGTCTTGTGCAGGTTCATATGGATGACGTCGAAACCCATGTCCCCGGGGCGCACCCGCCCAAGAATGGCGTTGAGGTTGGCGCCGTCGTAATAGAGCAGGCCGCCGGCCTCGTGTACCAGGCGGGCGATTTCCTCGATGCGCCGCTCGAACACCCCCAGGGTGGAGGGATTGGTAAGCATGATACCCGCCGTCTGGGGTCCCAGGGCGGCTTTCAGGGCCTCCATGTCCACGTCGCCGTCGGCCTTGGTGGGAATCTCCCTGGCCTGGTAGCCGCACATGACGGCGGTGGCCGGGTTGGTGCCGTGGGCGGCGTCGGGCACCAGAATCTCTTTGCGTTCCGTGTCGCCCCGGGCGTCATGGTAGGCGCGGATCATGGCGATGCCGGCAAACTCGCCCTGGGCGCCGGCCATGGGGGCCAGGGACACGGCGGACATGCCCGTCACTTCCTTGAGGATTTCCTGCAGCTCGTACATGGCGCTCATGAAGCCCTGGCTGTGGGTGTCCGGGGCCAGGGGATGGCGGCCCAGCAGTCCCGGCAGCATGGCCAGGCTGTTGCAGGCCCGGGGGTTGTACTTCATGGTGCAGGAGCCCAGGGGATAGAACTGGGTGTCGATGGAGAAGTTCTTCTGCGACAGGCGGGTGTAGTGACGCACGGCCTGCATCTCGGACACCTCGGGCAGGCGCGGGCGTTTCTTGCGCCTGAAGCTCTCGGGGATGTCGGCCAGGGCGGCTTCGCCGGCGGGGGCCTGGGCCCGGGCGCGGCGGCCGGGGCGGGAATGTTCGAATATCAGCATGGGGTTCTCAGTCCAATTTGGCCATGGTGGCGCAGGCGCCCTGGCGGCGTGAGGCCAGCACCTGTTCCAGTTTCTGCCGGTATTTGTTCATGTCGCTCTCGCTGCGGTTCTCCGTGGTGCAGACCAGCAGGGCGTTGCCCAGCTCGGGGTAGTGGCGGCTCAGGTCATAGCCCCCCAGGACATTGTGGGCCGCCAGGGTGCGCAGCACCCGTTTCGCCTCCAGGGGCAGGCGCAGCACGGTTTCGTGGAACACCGGGGCGGAGAAAGCGGGTTCGATTTCGCCCAGGCTGGTGAGTTTTTCCACCAGCATTCCCAGGTTCTCATGGCAGCGGGCGGCCACCCGGGCCAGGCCCTCGGCGCCCAGGAGACTCATGTGCAGGGTGGCGGCAGTGACCATCAGGCCCTGGTTGGTGCAGATGTTGGAGGTGGCCTTGGAGCGGCGGATATGCTGCTCCCGGGCCTGGAGGGTGAGGGCGAAGCCTTCCCTGCCTTCCAGGTCCACCGTGCGGCCGATGATGCGGCCGGGCATCTGGCGCACCAGCTTCTGGGTGCAGCACATGAAGCCGAAATAGGGCCCGCCGGAGGACAGGGGCGCGCCCAGGGGCTGGCCGTCGCCGCAGGCGATGTCCACGCCCTTTTCTCCCCATTCGCCGGGGGGCTGAAGTACGGCCATGGCCAGGGGATTGACCAGGGCGATGGCCAGCATGCCGTTGGCCTGGGCGAAGGCGGTCATCTCATCCACGGGTTCCAGCACGCCGAAGAAGTTGGGCTGGGGAATCACCAGGGCGGCGAAATCCCCGCCCTGGTGCCGCTTCAGGGCATCCAGGTCGGTCTGGCCGGTTTTTTCGTCGTAGGGGGCTTCCACCAGCTCTATGCCCTGGTTCTTCACCAGGGTATGCACCGTGGCCCGGTAATGAGGGTGCAGGCCGCGGGGCACCAGGATGCGCCGGGACTTGCTCTTGCGGTTGGCGCGCACGGCCATGAGCACCGCCTCGGCCAGGGCGGAGGCGCCGTCGTACAGGGAGGCGTTGGACACGTCCATGGCCATCAGCTCGGTCATCATGCTCTGGTATTCATAGAGCAGCTGCAAGGTGCCCTGGCTGGCTTCGGCCTGGTAGGGGGTGTAGGCGGTGTAATACTCGCCCCGGGTGGCCAGCTGCCAGACGGCGGCGGGAATGTGGTGGTCGTAGGCGCCGGCGCCGATGAAGCACAGGGGCTGGCCATCGGCGCGGGCCTTTTCCTGCATGAGCTGGCTGACTTCCTGCTCCCACAGGCCGGGGCCCAGGGCGGACAGATCGCCGCAGCGCAGGTTTGCCGGGATTTCCTCGAAAAGGTCGTCCATGCTGTCCACGCCGATGGCGTCCAGCATTTCCCGGGTTTCCTCGTCGGTATGGGGGATGAAAGGCATGGGGCTGGCTCAGTCCTCGGCGGCTTCGGCATAGGCGGCGGCGTCCAGCAGGCCGTCGAGCTGGGCGGGATCGCTGAGCTTGAGCTTGAAGATCCAGGCGCCGTAAGGGTCTTCGTTGATGGCCTCGGGGCTGTCCGCCAGGTCTTGGTTCACGGCCACCACTTCCCCGTCCACGGGGCTGTACACATCGGAAGCCGCCTTGACGGATTCCACCACAGCGCATTCACTGCCCGCGGACAGCTCGGCGCCCACTTCGGGAAGCTCCACGAACACCAGGTCGCCGAGGAGTTCCTGGGCATGATCGGTGATGCCGACGGTGACGCTGCCGTCGCCTTCGTCCTTCACCCATTCGTGGGATTCGGTGTATTTCAGATTGTCGGGGATGTTGCTCATGATGGAGTCCTCGGGTCAGATGAGGGATTTGCCGTGGCGTACGAAGGGCGGCTTTACCAGTTTCACGGGCAGCCTTTTGCCGCGAATGTCCACCTGGAGTTCATTGCCGGCGTCGAAGGCGATGCGCGCCAGGCCGATGGACTTGTCCAGGGTGGGGGAATAGCCGCCGGAAGTGATTTCGCCCACTTCCCGCTCGCCTTCATAAAGTTTCTGGTGACTGCGCAATACGCCCTTACCTTCCAGCACCAGGCCGGTGAAGCGGGGGATGGTGTCCATGTTCTTCTGCACCACCAGGGCGCTGCGGCCGATGAAGTCCCGTAGGCCGGTGAAAGAGACGGTCCAGGCCAGGCCGGATTCCAGGGGCGTGCTGTCTTCGTCCATGTCCTGACCATAGAGATTCATGCCCGCTTCCAGGCGCAGGGTGTCCCGGGCGCCCAGGCCGCAAGGCTGTACGCCAGCCTCGGCCAGGGCCTTCCACAAATCCACCACCTGGTCTTCCGGCAGCATGATCTCGAAGCCGTCCTCGCCGGTGTAGCCGGTGCGGGCCACGAACCAGTCGCCGTTGGTGCAGGCAGTGAAAGGCGCCAGGGCTTCGGCTGCCTCGCGCAGGTCATCCGGGAGCAGGGGCAGGGCCTTTTCCCGGGCATGGGGGCCCTGCACGGCAATCATGCCCAGGTCGCGGCGGGGCTGGATGTCCACCTCGAAGCCCTCGGACTGTTCCTGCATCCAGGCGATGTCCTTGTCTGTGGTGGCAGCGTTCACCACCATGCGGTACCAGTCGTCCGCCATGTAATAGACGATGAGATCGTCGATGACGCAGCCGTTCTTGAGCAGCATGCAGGAATACAGGGCCTTGCCGGGGGTCTTGAGCTTGCCGATGTCGTTGGCCAGCAGCCGGGAAAGGAAGGGTTTTACCTCGGGGCCGCGCAGATCCACCACCGTCATGTGGCAGACATCGAACATGCCCGCGTCGCGGCGCACGGCATGGTGTTCTTCGATCTGGGAACCGTAATGCACGGGCATGTCCCAGCCGCCGAAAGGCACCATGCGGGCGCCCATGTCGCGGTGGGTCTGGTTGAGGATGGTCTTCTTGTCCACGGGGTTCTCCATCGAATGAATCAGGATTCCCGCCCCTCTGTCCCGGTACCTGAGAGTTTGGGCGCCTGAGAAAAACTGACCTGATGCCAGTGCCATCGACTTGCCTTTGGGGTTAGCGGTGGCCTGGGTCAGGGAACGCCGTAAACCCTTCCCTGGGGGCTTGACGGTGGCTTCCATGCCACCGACATGCCTGATCCAGACCACCGCCCGCCCTGAAGTTCATGGCACTGGGGTTGGTACAGCGTTTTTCCACGCGCCTGCCCCGTCGGTGGGC
>JALWRH010000119.1 GCA_026994195.1 Sedimenticola sp.
ACCGCAGATGGACGGCGAGACCGGTGCGAGGGCGCGTTCAGCGATGCCCGGTAACATTTTGCACTTTGCTAATATTCCAAAATTATCCATTAAATACAGTAAGCTGGAATATTTTTCCAGCGACCGGGTGAAATATTCGGGCTAGGAGGCTGCCGGGCTGAAGCCCGACCTACAAATCCCGGCTATCCATGGTTTCTTGCGGCATACCGTCCATCCCTGGACATTCGCCGCTCCGGCCATCCATGGCCTCTCGCGGCATACCGTCCATCCCTGGACATAAAAAACCCCGCTCACAGGGCGGGGTTTTTGGAAACAGATCCTGAAAAATTACTTGATCTTGGCTTCCTTGTACATCACGTGTTTGCGTGCTTTGGGATCATACTTCTTGATCTCCATTTTGCCCGCTTGGGTACGTTTGTTTTTGGTAGTGGTGTAGAAGTGTCCGGTGCCCTCGCTGGACACCAAGCGGATTTTTTCGCGAACTGCCTTTGCCATGATCTTCTCCTTTAAACCTTTTCGCCACGGGCGCGGATATCCGCGAGGACGGCGTCAATACCTTTCTTGTCGATGGTGCGCATACCTGCCGCGGTAACGCGCAGGCGAACCCAACGCTGTTCGCTTTCCACCCAGAAGCGATGGTAGTGAAGGTTTGGCAGGAAGCGACGGCGGGTCTTCCTGTGAGAGTGGGAAACATTGTTTCCGGTAACCGGGCGCTTGCCTGTGACCTGGCACACTTTAGACATGGTTCTAGCCTCGAATTAACTGGTTCAACACGCCCAAGTCCAGAGACATGAGCTGTAAAAGACGCGCATTTATACCAGAGTGCCGGTGTGATGGCAACTTTCTTTGTACTGCAGGGTGAGCCCAGTGGAAAGATTCTGGATTGAACAGTTTCCCCGGTCCGGTTGTGTGTGAGGTATATTGACGGCTTAGTATCTTGTTTCGGGAGAACCGGAGAAAATGCGTATTGCTTCAAGGATGGTGGGCTGGTTGTTGTTGATTGCTGCAGTGATCGCAGGGGGCTGCAGCGACCAGGCGGAGAAAAGACAGACAACGCCAGAGGTGGCCAAGCTGCTGCGTATGGTGCCTGTAGATGCGCCATATGTGTCGGTACTTGCACGCAAGAAAAAGTTACCGCCTCTGTTGGTGGACAAGATGCTCCAGTCTCAGAACTTGAGCGTGGAACGGCGAAAGTATGGCATGGACACCGCACTTGACGGCTGGCGAGCAGCAGGGATCCTGGACAGGGATCTTGCCGAAAAACTGCGTCAACTGTCTTATGCCCTGATCGAGGAAACAGCAGGAAAATATTCAGCGGAAGGCTGGCGTTCTCTGGGAATGGAACCTAACCCTCATGGGGTGTTGTATGGCCTCGGTATTTTTCCTGTTTTCTGGCAGGAAATTGCAGATCAGGAAAAGCTGAACGCCTTTCTGGAGCGCGTCGAGACCCGCAGTGGCCTGATTGCCGAGAAACGCCACTGGAAGAGCCAGGCATATCGTTATCTGGCTTTGGGGCCGGTATCAGCACTTGTGGCTGTGCGGGAGGGATATCTGGTTCTGGCGGTGTTGCCTGCGGGGAAAGAAGCTGAGCTGCTGCCCAGAGTCTTTGGCATGGAGCGGCCGCAACAGTCCCTGGCGGATGGCAAGTTTGCCCGGATGGCCCAGGAGCGGGGTTTTCCCGGCTATGGTGAAGGTTACCTGGATACCCTTGAGATGCTGAAGGCAGTGCGCAAAGCGGTAGAGCAGGGGGAATTGCCCCAGTGGCTGCCCTCGGACTGTCAGGGTCTGGCTGAAGGTGTAGCCCGGAATATTCCCTTGCTGAGCTTCGGGCTGACAGGCGTCAGTGAGCATCGCTGGCAATTCTCCGTGACGGTGGAAGCTGTGGCGGAAATCACCTCCTACTTGCAGAAAATCCCGGCTGTGGTGCCTGGACTGGGTGAAAACAGCCGGGCGCTGCTGAATATGGGTGCGGGTGTGAATATTCCACGCCTGCGAGATGCTATCAACAGCAGTCTGCGCTATGTCATCAAGTCGGGAAAGGGTTGCAGCCTGATAGACGAAGAATTGCTGACCAAGGTGATTCAGGGGGTGAGCATGGGCCTGAACCCCATGCTGGCAGGCATCCAGGGTTTCAACATGAATCTGGATGCGCTGGAGGTCGATCCTGAGACCATGAAACCCAAAAAGCTGGAAGGCCAAATTCTGCTGGCAGCCAAAGATCCGTCCGGCATGCTGGGGATTTTATCTTCTGTGGTGCCCGAACTTACCCAGACGGCTATTCCCACCGATGGTACGCCGGTCACTCTGCCTTTGGGAGACAAACTGCCGGTTTCCACCCCGGTGTTTGTGGCGGTCAAAGGGGAAGCGTTGGCAGCAGCAATAGGGGATGAGGCTCGGGCCAAGGTAAGGCAGGCCCTGGATGCACCGGTCAGTCATCCTTCTCCATTGTTTGCCCTGAGTTTTGATTTATCCAAAGTGCTGCCGCTCATATTGTTGTTGGAGAAACAGTTCCTGCATACCCAGGAACAGACGCTGCAGGATCTGGAAGCGCTTGCTGCCGGGGGGGAGGCAGATGATGAGTCCCTGCGGGATAGTATCCAGTCCTTGAAGGAAACAGTGGAACAGCTACGGCGCAATCAAGAGAATGCACAAGAGATGTTTGCCGAAATCGTTCGGAGCTATCGCAGAGGCGGAACGTGGATATATGTCACAGATCACGGTTTGGAGCTGCGTCTCATCTATGATCTGAAGGAGTAAAACTTGGGAGCCTGTCGGATTGTGGGGGATCGTAGCGAGGCGAGTGGAATGAATCAGGCGCATCAAACCTACGTGCTGGGAGAAACCCGTGGCGAGTTGGCTGTTGCGGGTCTAAAGGATATCCGCCGGCACAGTTGCGCCATGGCCGGGGCCTGCCGGCGGCGGCTGCTCATCTATACGCATCGTCTCAACCCGGAGATCTACAGCCAATCCTGTTTCCTGGAGGCCGTCAGGCAACTGGTGATCCTTCATGCCAGTACCCGCATACGCATCCTGGTCGCCGATACCACTGAGTTGGCGCGGGGCGGCCATCACCTGCTGAGGCTTGCTCAGGACATGACCAGCAGCGTGGAGGTTCGCCGAAGGGCGCCTGAGTTCGATGGTGATATGCGCAGCTTCATGCTGGCTGACGAGAACGGCTATATTCAGCGCAATCTCTGGTATGACCTGAACAATGCTCGGGCTAACTACTATGACCCACCCCGGGTACGCAGTCTTGCCGAGGAATTCATGCTTGCCTGGGAGCAGAGTGAAGCCGATCCCGCATTGCGCCGCCTGTCCCTGTGACCGAGTCAGAGCAGACCCCGTTCAGCCAGGGATACGCTTTGCCCGTCTCCTACGATGATGTGATCGAGTACGCGGATATCCACCAGGGCCAGTGCTTCCTTGAGCCTGAGCGTGATGCGTTCATCGGCGTTGCTGGGTTCCGCGACGCCAGAGGGATGATTGTGGGCAAATATCACCGCTGCTGCATTGTGATGCAGGCAGCGCCGCAGCACTTCCCGTGGATATACGCTGGCGCCATCGATGGTGCCCTGAAACAGTTCCTCGAAGGCAATCACCCGGTGCCGGTTGTCCAGGAAAAGGCAGGCGAATACTTCGTGGAGATAGGATTGCAGTCGGCTGCGCAGGTATTGGCGTGTGGCCTCGGGGGAGGTCAGTACATCGCCTTTGGCGAGGGATTCACCAAGATGCCGGTGGGCCATTTCCAATATGGCCTGGAGCTGGCAGTACTTGGCGTCCCCCAGTCCGGGCATGGCGCAGAAGTCTTTTCGCTCTGCCGCCAGCAAAGGGCGCAGCCCGCCAAACTTGTGTAACAGTTCCCGGGCCAGGTCCAGAGCGCTTGTGCCGCGGATACCGGTTCTGAGAAAGATTGCCAGAAGTTCTGCGTCTGAGAGTGATTTTGCCCCGGAGCGGAGCAGTTTTTCCCTTGGACGCTCCTGCACCGGCCAGTCCTTGATGGTCATGACTTCATTCCTTGAAGTTGTTGGGTGCCTGATACTTTAGTACAACAGCATCCTGTCACACAATGATGAATTGGGAACCCTGTCTTTGCACGGATTCCGCCTTGCAGGTACTCTATGTACCTAATCATTTTGCATTTTTTATGGTGATATGTGAAACACCTTGAAGCCGGGAACAATCTGTTATTGGGAGTGACCGGTGGAATTGCCGCCTATAAAAGCGTGGAGCTTGCCAGGTTGTTCATCAAGGCGGGGGTCAATGTCCGCGTGGTTATGACGGAAGCGGCCACCCGGTTCGTCAATCCCATCACTTTTCAGGCCATTACGGGAGAAACAGTGCGGGTTGACCTGTTCGATCAGGCGCATGAAGCGGCCATGGGGCATATAGAACTGGCGCGTTGGGCGGATCACCTTCTCATTGCTCCCGCCACAGGGGATTTTCTGGCGCGTATGGCCCATGGTCTGGCGGATGATCTGCTTTCCACTTTGTACCTGGCCTGTCCGGCACAGGTAAGCGTGGCTCCGGCGATGAATGTGCATATGTGGGAGCATGACGCCACCCGGCGCAATGTTTCGCGCCTGATCGAGCAGGGTGTCCAGGTGCTGGGGCCGGCTTTGGGGGAACAGGCCTGCGGTGATACTGGTCCGGGCCGTATGCTGGAAGCCGCTGAAATCGTTTCCTCCTTGATGTATTCTTCAGAGGCGGGGCTTTTTGCGGGCAGGAAAGTCGTGGTTACAGCAGGTCCCACCCGTGAAGCAGTGGATCCGGTGCGTTTCATCAGTAACAGGAGTTCCGGCAAGATGGGCTTCGCTCTGGCGGAGGCATTTGCTGCGGAAGGGGCGGAAGTGGTGCTGGTTTCCGGTCCGGTCAACAGGGATGATCCTCCGGGTATTCAGCGTATTGACGTAATATCCGCACAACAGATGTATGAAGCCGTGTTCAAGCATCTGCCGGGTGCGGATGTGTTTGCGGCTTGTGCCGCAGTGGCTGATTATCGTCCAGCGAACCCGCAACCGCAGAAACTCAAGAAAAACGGAGAGCACCTGGAACTAAAGCTGGTGAAGAATCCGGACATACTTGCGGAAGTGGCCGCACTCAGTGACGGTCCTTTTACGCTGGGGTTTGCAGCCGAGACGCAGAAACTGGTGGAAAATGCCAGAAGCAAGCTTACCAGCAAGGGGATCGATATGATTGCGGCCAATCTGGTTGGAAAAGGCCGGGGGTTTGATCTGGAAGACAATGCTCTGAAGGTATTGTGGTCTGATGGAGAAGCCGATCTGCCCATGCAAAGCAAGAAAAATCTGGCGAGGGCGCTTATCAGCCTGGTGGCGGAACAGTATGTTCGTGAGTGATTTGATCAGAAACTTCCGGGGGGGAGTTGCATGAAAGGGGAGAATGGAAAATGCTAGGAAAAAAGAAAAAAGCAGAGGCGACACAAACCATGGACATGCCTCAGTCACCACCCCAGCCCAGGGGAGTAGGCAAACCGCACACCATCTTCCATTATTTTGTTCCCGTGCTGATTATCGCGGCAGTGGCAGTATCCGGTCTGGTGGCCGGTCAGAGCTGGCTGAGTGAGCGCTACGCTGCCGGCAAGTTGCAGGATGCGGCAGAGTTTGTGGCAGTGACCATGCAACGCTATGTATCTTCCGTGACAAAGGGAAAAACGGAGTTGGTCAAGTCCTTGGCCGATTCAGCGCTGGTTCACCGGGCGCTGGCCGGTAGTGACCAAAACCTCAGAGATGCAGGCATGGTATTGCAGAAAAAGTTGCCGGATGTTGAATGGGTACGGCTGCTTCCTGCCAGAACCTGGGATGATGAGAAGATACAGAATACACTCATGGGCAGTTTCGCGGCAGCGGATATGTATCAGCAGGTTCGTGAACATGGAAAAATGGTTCCCATTGAGGCATTGAAGGATTCCAGTGGAAAACGCTACTTTTTGTTGGCAGTTCCTGTCAGCCAGGGTGGAAAACTCGAGGGAGTTCTGTTTGCGGGGTTCCCCATGCGGCTGATTTCCGCCGGACTGCAGGGATTCGAGTCCGAAAATATGAGCCTGGTGCTAGAGCAGGACAAGAACATGCCTTTGTTGACCGTGGGTTCCTCGGAAATAGCGCTTGATCAGTCCAGGAAACTGCCGGTGGAAGGCACCTTGTGGCGCATTCGCTATGCCACAGGCGGTATTGTCGGCCTGTCTGTTCCCCTGTTGGCGGGACTTGCCATCGGCAGTATTGCCTTGTTGCTGCTGGTCATATACTGGGCCTACCAGCGTTTGCGCCGCGATTACAGCGCGGACATGGGGATGATGGTTGCGCTGGTGGACGCTACCTTGAAAATGAAGGGTAGCGTTTCCCAGCTGCCGCGCCTGGTTGAATCCCAGCCTGCTATCGAGATGCTTACGCGCTATGCGCAGGCAACCCGAACTGCAGCCATCGCGGCGGAACACAAAGACAATATAGCCGGTCAGCCCAGCATAGTGGCGAGCGACCTGGAAGAACCTTCTGATGAGGAACCCTTGCGCATTCCTGCCGAACGGCTCCCTGAATCATTGTTCCATTCCAGCCTGATCCGTGGCCGTAGTGGCATGGATATCGATGAAGAAAAGGCTCAGGCCATCGGCCTGGTATTGGGTAGCATGGTGCAGGAAGCGGGGGGCGACCGTATCTATGTCGGGCGTGACAATCGACCGGGCAGCGATGCCTACTCCGCCTCCCTGATAGCCGGCATCCTGGCCTCGGGTTGTGATGCGACCGATGTGGGAACAGCTCCCACGCCTTTGTTGTCTTTCGCTTCCAGCGTGTCGGGCACTGGGTCGGCGGTCATGGTTACTGGCGGGCATAATGCGCCAGACTTCAATGGTTTCAAGATCATCCTGGAAGGCCAGCCGATCTCCGATGAACAACTGTTGGAGTTACGCAACCGTCTCATGACCGGGGAGTCCAAGCGAGGCGTCGGACAACTGGACAGCCGCGATCTGAGCAGCGAGTACATCCGCGCTCTTTCAGAAGACGTGCAGCTCATCGAGAGCATGAAAGTGGTGCTGGATTGTGGCAACGGGGTCACGTGTTCCCTGGCTACCCGCGTACTGGAAACCCTGGGTTGCGAGGTGATACCTATCTTCTGCGATCCGGATGGCAGTTATCCCAATCACCCTGCAGATCCTTCAGATCCCGCGAATATGAGTGCGCTGAGAGCGGAGGTGCTGGCCAAAGGCGCAGACATGGGCTTGGCTCTGGATGTTGATGGCGATGCCCTTGGCGTCGTGGATGAAAAGGGGCAACTGGTATCCGCTGATCAGCTCATCATGATGCTGGCGGTGGACATCATCCGCCGTCATCCCGGAGCAGACATCATTTATGATGTGGCCAGCAGTGCCAGCCTGGCGGCGACGATTCTTGCCAATGGCGGGCGCCCCATCATGTGGAAAACCGGGCATGGAAACATGCGGACGAAGCTGGAGGAAACAGGAGGCCTGCTGGCCGGCGAGCAGTCGGGCCATATCTATATCAAGGAACGTTGGTACGGCTTCGACGATGGCGTATATGCCGCAGCGCGGCTGATGGAGATTCTGTCTATTGAGGCTGTCCCGGTTTCCACGGCTTTTGCCGAGTATGCGCCGGCACTGGCCACGCCCCTGATAAAGCTGGAAACACCCCAGGGAAAGGATGCTCAGATCATTGAGTATTTCCGTAGTGCAGGCAATTTTTCTGAAGCTGATATCGTGGATATTGATGGCCTGCGTGTGGAATACTCTGAAGCCTGGGGGTTGATCCGCGCCTCCAATACGGAATCAGCCGTGGTGTTCCGCTTCGAGGCGAGCAGCGAGGAGGCATTGAAGAAAATTCAGGATCAGTTCCGTGCCTTGCTCAAGGAAGTTGCTCCAGAGCTGCCTGCCCCTTTTTGAATCCCCTGTTTCCTGCAACCGATTTGTTCGAGAATAGTTGTCAACCATGAGCCTGACCGCAGAAGCTGCCACCAACGTGGCCCGGGTGCTTGCCGAAGCACTACCCTATATCCGCCGTTTCCGCGGCAAGACCATTGTCATCAAGTATGGTGGCAACGCCATGGTGGACGAAGAACTGAAAAACAGTTTCGCCCGGGATGTGGTGCTCATGAAAACCGTGGGTTTCAATCCCGTGGTAGTGCATGGAGGAGGTCCACAGATCGGCAGTCTGCTGGAGCGACTGGGAAAGGAAAGCCGGTTTGTCAGTGGCATGCGGGTGACGGATTCAGAAACCATGGATGTCGTTGAAATGGTGCTCGGTGGCCTGGTGAACAAGGAAATCGTCAACCTGATCAATCGTCACGGTGGATCTGCGGTTGGATTGACCGGCAAGGATGGGGATCTCATTCGCGCACGTAAACTCCATGTGTCGTCCGGGGCGGATGGCGCTACGCCGCAGAATGTGGATATCGGCCATGTAGGAGAAGTAAAGAGTATCGACGCCTCAGTGGTGGACATGTTGGTACAGGGAGATTTTATTCCCGTCATTGCTCCTATCGGAGTGGGCGAGGATGGCCACTCATACAACATCAATGCGGATCTTGTTGCCGGAAAGGTGGCTGAAGTGCTTCGCGCCGAGAAGCTCCTGCTGTTGACCAACACCCGGGGCTTGCTGAGCAAGGACGGGGAACTGCTGACCGGTTTGTCTCCGGCGCGAGTGGATGATCTGATTGCCGACGGCACGATTCATGGTGGCATGCTGCCAAAGATCCGTTGCGCTCTGGAAGCCGTGAGAGGCGGTGTTACCACCTCACATATCATTGATGGCAGGGTGAAACATGCGGTGATGGTGGAGCTGTTTACGGACGAAGGGATAGGCACCCTCATTGGTTGATCATGGCGGGTGAGCGCAAGCAGGCTATTCTGGAGGCCCTGGCCAAGGAGCTGGAAGAGCGCCCGGGAGGGCGGATCACCACGGCAGGGTTGGCCCGGGCTGTGGGCGTATCTGAAGCGGCGCTGTATCGGCATTTTCCAAGCAAGGCGCGCATGTACGAAGGCCTGATCAGTTTCGCCGAAGAAGGTATTTTCTCGCGCATCAACCAGATCCTGGAGGAGGACAAAGAGACCAGGCAGCGCTGCGCCCGGGTGCTTTATTTGTTGCTGGGATTTGCGCAACGGAACCCCGGTATCGTCAGAGTGTTGCTCGGTGATGCCCTGGTAGGGGAGCATGAACGCCTGCATGAGCGCATTCAGGTGTTTTTTGAGCGCCTGCAGACCCAGTTCCGGCAGATCCTGCGGGAAGCGCGCCTGCGTGAAGACGTGGTTCTTTCCATATCCTCAGAAGCTGCTGCCGAAACCCTGGTTGTCTATGTGGAAGGACGCATGCAGCAATTCCTGCGCACCCGCTTTGCGGTTTCTCCACTGTCCAACTGGGAAACCGAGTGGCGGGTTATAGACAGAGGAATCTTTTCCTGAATCCGCTGACGCGATTACGGCTTGGTTTTGGCTCCGCCGGCTTGCTTCAGCAGGGTTGGCCGAAAGCTTTCGCGTAGCGCCAGGGCATCTTTGCGCGTACACCAGGTGTCCGTGGCCACTTCTTTCTTGCACTGGATGTCCAGGAAGATGATCTCGCCGGTGGCGTCTTTGGTTTTCAGCCGGGACAGGGTGAGGCTGAGATCTTTGTTGTTCCTGGGGGGCTGGGTAATGAATATATGGTCCGCATCCACATATACCGGTGTGGTCGCGTGCTTTCTGACGAAATCCTTGGCTTTCTTCCACAGCTTGTCGCATTCAGCTTTATTGTCACAGCGCAGCACGGTTTTCACCAGGGTTTCATCCTTGGCAGTTGATGGGGTCTGGACGGCTCTTGGCTTGTTTTCTTCTTTGAGCTTGCTCAGTTCTCGAAAGCGCTTCAGATCGATGGCGTAGCTTGCACGGATCTTTTTCTTGCCGTTTTCCTGGCGCAGGATCGAGGCATAATTCTGGTTGATCTCCTTGCGTGTGTTTTCGATACCCACCTGCAGTTGCAGTGGAATGCTTTTTCCCTGGCGCTCCAGGGAGGCGGCACGTTTCTTCTGGTATGAAAGGCGATCCTTCAGCCGGGCAATATTGTTGTAGGTGATGCGGATTTGAGCATCATAGGTTGCCAGTTTTCCATCCCTGGCCAGGATAATATCGTCCTCGCTGCGATAAGTGCTCAGCAGTACCCGGTCTTTGGCCCGTTGCTTCTCCAGGCGCCGTTGGGTTTCCTGCTGAAGTTTTCTGACCCGCTGTTCTTCTGCAATTTCCTCAGGTGTTTTGGCACGCTCCTTTTTCTCGACCACCAGCCCCCGTTTGTCGAGCTGCTCATGGGATTTCCTGACGGCGCTGGGGGGGATTTTGTCCGAGTACTGAACATTGCCGTTTTCGTCCACCCATTTGTACAGCCTTGCTTCGGCGGTCAGGCTGATGCATGCAAGAAGAATACTGATGAAAAGAACGCGCATAGGTTTTCTTGCCTGTAAGATAATTGTCATGATGTGCCAAAGAATAATCAATTTTTCAGGAAATTACATCTGAATGGATCAACTGTTGCTGTTTTTTGTGTCCCTGGTGGCAAACCTGTTTTCCGCCTTTTCCGGGGGAGGCGCGGGTCTGCTACAGCTCCCGGTCCTTATCTTTCTCGGCTTGCCCTTTGGGGTCGCATTGGCCACTCACAAAGTGGCGTCCGTGGCTCTGGGTGCTGGCGCGACCTTGCGCCACTTGCGGGAAAACACTCTGGAACGGCGTTTTACCCTGTTTGTTCTGGCAACCGGATTGCCGGGGGTGATTGTCGGAGCCAGTGTCATCCTGCATGTGCCGGGAAGAATGGCGGAGATTGCTCTGGGCTGCCTTACCCTGGGATTGGGGCTGTATTCCGGCAGCAAGGCCAGGCTGGGTCAGGACTATCGTCCGGGGCACAGGGACAGGCGCGGTATGCTACTGGGTGGAGGCATGCTGTTTCTTCTGGGGGTGCTCAATGGTTCTCTGACTTCAGGCACAGGCCTGTTTGTGACGTTGTGGCTGGTAGGATGGTTCGGCTTGGATTACAAGCGGGCGGTGGCCTACACCCTGGTGCTGGTGGGCCTGTTCTGGAACGGTGCTGGAGCCCTGACCCTTGGCTTGCTCGGTAGTATTAAATGGGACTGGATTCCCGCCCTCCTGGCAGGTTCCCTCATTGGCGGCTATGCTGGTGCGCACCTTGCGATACGCCAGGGTAACCGCTGGATCAAACGCGCCTTCGAGGTAATTTCCATCCTGGTAGGGATCAAGTTGATCATAGGTTGAAGTACTCACGGCATGGGCCTTTTCAGGATAGAATGAATTAAGACATACGCACCAGCGACATCCCACAGGAGAAATCCATGAACCTGCATGAATACCAGTCCAAGACCCTGTTCCGTGAATATGGCATTCCGGTGCCGGAAGGAAGGGTGGCAACGGATGTGGATTCAGCCGTGGCTGCTGCCCGTGAACTGGGTGGCGGGCTTTGGGTGGTCAAGGCTCAGGCTCATACCGGGGGGCGGGGAAAAGCGGGCGGTGTGAAACTGGCCCGCAGCCTGGAGGAAGTGGGTGCTGCCGCCAGGGAAATGCTGGGCATGCGCCTGATCACCAGACAGACAGGACCCGAAGGCCTGCCGGTGAACGCTGTGCTGGTGGAACAGGGTAGTGATATCCAGCGCGAGCTGTATCTGGGGGCTTTGCTGGACCGGGCCAGTTCCCGCATCACCTTCATGGCCTCGGCAGCCGGAGGCATGAACATTGAGGAAGTTGCCGCCCAGACTCCGGACAAGATCGTGACCACGGCAGTGGATCCTGCTGCCGGCCTGCAGCCCTGGCAGGGACGCCATCTGGCGTATTCCCTGGGGCTGGCCGGTGATCAGGTGAAGGCCTTTGGGCACATCCTGGCGGCCTTGTATCGCCTTTACTTAGATAAGGATGTGAGCCTCATAGAGATCAACCCCCTCATTGTGACGGGTGAGGGAGAACTGGTGGCCCTGGATGCCAAGATCAATATCGATGACAGCGGCCTGTATCGCCACCCGGATATCCAGGCGTTGCGGGATGTTTCCCAGGAAGATGCCCGGGAAGCGGCGGCGGCGGAACATGATCTGAACTATATCTCCCTGGATGGCAATATCGGCTGCATGGTGAATGGCGCGGGACTGGCCATGGCCACCATGGATCTGGTGAAGCTGGAGGGTGGTGAACCAGCCAACTTCCTGGACGTGGGTGGCGGCACCACCGCCGAAAGGGTGACCGAAGCGTTCAAACTGATACTTTCCGATCCCAAGGTGCGGGTGGTGTTGGTGAATATTTTTGGTGGTATCGTGCGCTGTGATCTCATTGCTGAAGGGATCATCACTGCAGCCCGCGGCCTGGGGATGAAGGTTCCCGTAGTGGTGCGCCTGCAGGGCACCAATGCCTCCAAGGGCCTGGCCATGCTCGAAGAAAGCGGGCTGGATTTCATAACGGCGGAAGATTTTACCGAGGCTGCGCGCCGGGCGGTGGCGGCTGCAACCCAGGGGGACGAGCAATGAGCATACTGGTGGACAGCAATACCCGGGTTATCTGCCAGGGGTTTACCGGCAAGCAGGGCAGCTTTCATTCTGAACAGGCCATTGCCTATGGCACCCGGTTGGTGGGAGGCGTGACGCCAGGCAAGGGCGGACAGACTCACCTGGAGCGCCCGGTGTTCAATACCGTGCATGAGGCGGTCAGGGAAACCGGTGCCGATGCCACCATGATCTATGTGCCGCCGCCCTTTGCTGCTGACGCTATTCTTGAAGCGGCGGATGCCGGGATACGGGTGATTGTCTGTATTACCGAGGGCATTCCTGTACTGGACATGCTGAAAGTGAAGGCCGCTCTGGCGGGCAGTGATGCAAGGCTCATCGGTCCAAACTGCCCAGGGATCATCACGCCGGGAGCGAGCAAGATCGGCATCATGCCCGGGAGCATCCATCAGCCGGGACGTATCGGCATCATTTCCCGGTCAGGCACCCTGACCTATGAAGCCGTACACCAGACCACGGCAGCGGGTCTGGGGCAGAGCACCTGCGTGGGACTGGGAGGCGATCCTATAAACGGCACCAGTTTCATCGATTGCCTGGCCCTTTTTGAACAGGATGCGCAGACCGAAGGTGTGATCATGGTTGGAGAGATCGGCGGTTCTGCGGAAGAGGAAGCTGCTGCCTATATCCGTGAGCATGTCAGCAAGCCCGTGGTGGCATATATTGCTGGTGTTACTGCACCGCCAGGCAAACGCATGGGACATGCCGGCGCCATCATCAGTGGCGGCAAGGGTACTGCGGAAGCCAAGTTCCAGGCCCTGGAAGCGGCCGGCGTGCAGGTGGTGCATTCGCCAGCGGCCATGGGGACACGCATGGCAGAAGTGCTTGCGAGTGGAAACACACTGTAGGTCGGGCTTCAGCCCGACAGCAGGGGCCACATCTCGGTCTGAAGCCAATCTGCTGGTACAGGGTTTTCCAAAATCCGGGGGTTCCGCTGATTAACCAGCCCAAGCAGGACGAATCTGCTGTCAGAGCGTGAACCAGACCTCATCATCCAGACTGGCATTGTCCTGCAAAGGCAGGCTGAAGCTGCTGGAGAAGTCTCCCGGTGACAAACTGTTGATGAGCGTGTCGGCGGGTAGCAAATTCAGATGCACATAGGTATCGGTGGCCAGTTCGCTGCAGTAGAACGTGCGGGTATTGGTGCCGATATCCATCTTGCCTTCGGCGAAGTGCAGAGCCATCTGCTCCAGGGAAGGAAAAGCCCTTCCATCCAGATCCCGCATGAAGTTCTCCAGTGCGTTCATGAATGTCTGGTTGCGTTGAGTATGCAGGCGGCGCCAGGCGAAGCGGTAATGCTGGTCCTTCCCGTACTTGCGTTTCATGCACAGTTCGAACACGGAGCGGGCGTCCAGCAAATGCACGCCTGAACGTTCACCATGATCGATCTGATCCCTGAGTGTGGTGATTTCGTCGCTGGTCCACAGCAGAGGCTGCTCATGCCCCGGCAGCCGCACCCCCATGGCCACGTGGGAGAAAGCTGTTCCGTCAATATCCTCGATGATCTCGCTTTCCGGGCCAGGGCCGTGAAAAAGAAAAATGTCGCCGCTTTCCACTGTGCTGCTGATGTCAGACCACGTGCCCATTGTTTGGTTCTCCCCCAGGTTTTTTTGCTAGTATCGGAAA
The DNA here is from genome assembly GCA_026994195.1 of Sedimenticola sp. Classification (GTDB taxonomy): domain Bacteria; phylum Pseudomonadota; class Gammaproteobacteria; order Chromatiales; family Chromatiaceae; genus Thiolapillus. The sequence goes on from JALWRH010000119.1 coordinate 14,164, forward strand.
ACAATAATAACGCTATTGCCTGCCTTGCGGGGTATGACAATCAATCACAAAGGGGAGGAGTATCTTTGCATCATCTGTTTCACAGCATGTTGTTTCTGAGCCTGTGCCTCTTTTCGGGAATGCTGGCGGCGGAATCCCGGTCTTTGCAGATGGAATATGCTCCAGTCGCCGGGGAATTCACGCCTGCTCATGCAGATCAGTGGGTGTTCAGGCCGTATCAGGCCGGAACCCGTCTGCCTATGAGCGGAGAACCCAATGGTTTGGTGTTCCGGCTGCTTCTGCCAGATGATGTGAACGTTTCCAGCAGCGACAATCTCGTGATTCAACCCCGGTATCTCATGAAGGTTAGCGGATGGTTCAGATACCAGGATGCTTCGGACTGGAAGACGGTGACGGTGGGACGTCTGCTGCCCACTGTCGCTGGCTACTATTCCACCCGGGACTTGGTTTTCGAACTGGATGCCCCCCTGGAAAAGGGGATGCCCATTTATCTGTATGTGCAGGATACTGGAGGCAAGAAGCCCCTGAACGTGTTACTGGTGGATCGCAAGAGCTATCTTGACAGCGATGTCCGCTTCTCCCGCTATATCGCCGTGCTGTACGGCATGATTTTCGTACTGGCCCTGATCAACCTGATATTTTATTTCTTCATCAGAGAGATGCCATTTCTGATCTACAGCATCTACATGATTTCTGCGTTGATTTCCCTGTTCTGGCAGGAAGGCTGGATAGTCAAGATCATTCCGCATGTGGGTATGCAATGGATGCAGCTTGGCCTGTGGCTTTTTGGTCCCCTGTCCGTACTGCTTTTCTACCAGTTCTATCGCTCCTACCTGGGGCTGAGCCGACATAGCCGTGGCGGTAAGCTATTGATCGGGTTTCAGGTGGTTTATGGGGTAGTCGTGCTGCTGCGCCTCCTTGACGGCTATTTCCTTGACGCTTCGATGCTCAACCTGTGGACCCAGGTTGCCAATGGCATCCTCATGATCGGCGCCATTGGTCTGTTCATGTTGACGCTGGCTTATTGGATCAAGGGGTACCGTTTGGCAGGTTATCTGTTTATTGCAAATACGATTCTGATTGGCGCTACTCTGATGCGCATCTACTATGCCTTCAACTTTTCCACGGGAAACTATTGGCTGGCCCATGCATTCGAAGTGGCTTTAGCCTTGGATGCCATTCTTCTTTCTTTAGCTCTGGCAGACCGTACCCTGAGTATCAAGCGTGAGAGAGACAAGGCCAGAGTGGAACTGGAGCGGGTGGATACTGCTTACAAACGGGAACAGCTCCTTGCAGAGTTTGTGCGCCAATCCCAGGCCTTGGTAACGGACAACAGAAGTGAAGATTTCCTGCGGGAACTGGACAACCTCATGTTCAGCAGTATCAGGCGTATTCTCAGAGTCAAAGGGGGGGTGTTGCTGGTGCGGGAGAATGAAAAAGTCTGGCAGCGGAGTTTTGGTGAGGGAATGATGCTTTCCCGGTTGATTGCACGCATAACCAAAGAGCGCCGGGAAAGTCTGCTCGATGCCTGTGGCCGTGGCGAAATCGATGTGGGAGACCTGGAGGAGTTCCCGGATCGACGAGGTTACTACCAGTATCTGATGATCCCCATCAAGATTCGTGAGCATATGGACTATTGCATGTTACTGGTGGTGCCTCAGGATCAATCCCTGGACAAGGACTTGATCTACGGTTTGCGGGAATACGTTGAGAAGGCTGTGCATGCGCGAATGGATGCAGAGAACATGGAGCAGTTACAGCGCTCGGCGCGCTACGACGATATGACCGGGGTTTTTAACCGGGCTTCCATGGAAGTGCATATCTCCCACATGCTGGAACTGTGTGCAGACGGTGGGCGTGGGCTGGCGCTTGCTTTCGTGGATCTCGATCATTTCAAAGGGCTGAATGACAGCATGGGGCATGATTTTGGCGATGAATGCCTGAAACTGCTGTGCCAGACCATGCGCGATATCCTTCCCAAGGAGGCAGTGGTCGGGCGTTTTGGCGGAGATGAATTCCTGGTTCTTTTGTCCGGATCCGATTATTTTCACGCTACTGAAGTGCTTGCGCGGCTCAATCCGGCGCTTCAGGAGGCAGCGCCAGCCTTGAACAATGTGGCCCTGTCGGTAAGTGTTGGAATTGCAGAATGTCCGAGCGGTCAGAAGATGCCCATGGCTGACCTGTTGAAGAAAGCGGACGTTTCCCTGTATGCCGCCAAAGCAGCGGGGAGGGGATGTATTGGTGCCAGAGCGGCAGTATCTTCTGGCTGAAAGAACAGCAGACACAGCAACGAGAAAAGCCGGCAATCGCCGGCTTTTCTCAACGCTTCCAAATAAAAGGAGGCGTAAATTACATGGCCTTGATATGAGCGTTCAGGCGGCTCTTGTGGCGGGCTGCCTTGTTCTTGTGAATGAGGCCCTTGCTGACAGCGTTGTCGATGACGGGCACGGCCATCTTGTAGGCTGCACTGGCGGTTTCCTTGTCGCCAGCTTCAATGGCATAAACGACTTTCTTGATATGGGTGCGCAGCATGCTGCGACGGCTCGCGTTGTGGGCGCGGCGCTTTTCCGCCTGACGGGCGCGCTTGCGTGCTTGCAGAGAATTGGCCACCTTGTACTCCTGAAATCTTGAGGTTGTTCTGTAAAAAGACGCGGAATTATGTCCGCTGTCAGAGGCGTTGTCAAGAAAAAAGCGCTATCTGGCTACAAGGATCAGGCATTCTCCCGGGAGGAAGGGGCAAATGCATTTCTCATCCGATTGAGCATGCGGGTCACAAAGGGGATAGATGTATCGGCAATGATTTCTGCGGTACCGTCACGAAACTGATCGGCAAGCTGTATGTCTTTGATTTGCAGGGCTTTATTGCCGTTTCCATCGACAAACAGCATGGTGTGGGTAAATTGGCTGTGCCACACTAGTTTGCATACCAGGGGGGGCTGATCCTCTTTGCGGGTCACCCGTATCCATGTTCCGTCTGGCAGAGACTGGGCCATTTCGCTGAATTGGTCAGGTTCAACACTGATTTCCGGTTCAGGGGAAGGTTCTTCCGGGGGGGGTGGTGGGGCCTTGCGTTGCGTTTCTTTCAGTGATTCCTGGGATACCTTGTCGAACGCATCCAGCAATTGCCCAAGCATTTCGTGACTTTTCGCCTTGTTGATGGATATGTAGTCCAATCCCTTTTGAAAGGTCTTCATGATTCCGGGAATGCTGCTTCTGAGCTGCTGCCGTTTGGCGTCGGAAAGGTCTGGATCAAAATATTGTTCGACGGACTGGGTTACCGCGGTAGCCTTTTTCCAGGCTTTTCCCTCTTCTCCCTCACGCAGCAGCACCAGTGTGAGGAAATCGGCCCATGGCTTCTTGATGAGATCCTGAACCGCCTGAGGGGCGGTGGCGAGAATGGGGGAATCCAGCAGATCGCTGATTTTCTGTTTGGCCACGGCCAGCTGCTCTTTTCCAGACACGGCCTGGGTGATGCGCTGTTCCATGACCTTTTGCGCTTTTTCCCGGGTCTGCAGATATTTTTCGAAATCATGCAGTGTGTTCTCGAACACTGACATGTCATCCTCGTATTCCTTTACGATATGCTCAACGATCTGTTTGACCTGGTTATGGAAGGACTTGTCAGAACTGTCACCGCTGTTGCGCCAGCCAATGGAGGCGGATGCAATGCTGTCGAGGAGCCGCCGGGCGGGATGCATTTCGTTCTCGACAAAGGTTGGATCCTGAATGGCAGTTTTGAGCACGGGTATCTGCAGTCTTCCCAGCAAGGTCCGGATGGCGTTGGGGATGGTGTCATCGCCAAGAATATGGTCGAACAGACGGAAGATGACCTCGATAATCTGCTGATCATTTCTTTCCACCCGCTGGGTGGGTTGCCCCTGCTCATTCAGGCACAGTGCCTGATTGACCTGCTGGCGCAGGTGCTCCTGTACGGTGTTCCAGTCTATCTGCTCTGCATCCACCTCGGAAAAGACAGAAGCCTGAAGCTGATTAAGAGTCTGCAGTACTTCGTAACGCGGCAATACGGGCAGATTGGCGGGAAGAGCGGACGGTGGAGCCATGGTGGAGGCAGGATGATACTGATACCAGGCCTCAGGGAGACCGGTCATGACAGAATCATAGACTTGGGGAGCAGGTTCATCTGCGGCCCGGGAAGGTTGTTGCGGCTCGTGAGTTATGTTTTTTATATGGCTGGTCTTCAGATTCGGCAATACGCCACGCTTTTTGAGGTAATCATTGGTCTCGCGGTACAACTTTCTCAGAAACCGGGAAAATACCTTGCCCAGACTTTGGTAGATGGTGATGCGTATGATGACCTCATCATCCCACTCATCCAGTATGTCCCGAAGGGTGTTGGCCAGCAGTACAGGACGGATAGGCGTGGTAACGGCGGAATCGACCGGAAGGTCCTGAAGGAATGAAAAACGCTCATCCAGCGCATAGATTTCCTTGGCAAAGGCCTGATCTGCCTTGCTGATGGTCGTGGTCAAGGCAACATTTTCTTCAAGTTGCTTGTCGTCCAGCAGTGACAGGCGGCTTTCATCTTCCAGTTTGTCCTCTTTGGAGGACCAGGCATACTCTTCTTCGTCATCGACTTCAGAGTCATCGTTCAGTATGGACGTGTTCTGAAAACTGAAAAAGAAGTTGGTGAAAAACCATTGTGGCGCGGTGCGGCGATACTTTTCCTTGATTTCCTCATAGCGTTCCTGCAAGCGCCACATGGATTCAAAAAGCAGAGTGCGGCGTGCTTCACTGGTGCTGGCCTTGATCAGACGGTAGATGTCTTCATCGACCTGCTTGAACAGTGCATCACAAAAACCCGGCAGGAAATCCACAAGAATCTGCTGACACCCCTTGACGATGTCCCGGTTATCGCCCCAGTCGATCGCGATGGGTTTTGATTCGTCTGGCGTTGAGGGAGTGAATCCGGATTCGAGCATCACATAGTTCTCCGTGGCCATGCCAATAGCTGTGTTTTAGCAAACGCCTGTTAGTCTTGGATAATAATTCAGATATCCCACAAAATCCATAGTATCAATATAGGTAAAAAAAGGGTGGCAAATCTGTACTTACCCGATCACGGTTGAGGATGTAACATGCGTCATTGCCGGATAATCAGAAGCTTCCAGGAGAGGATTCATTGGCGTCGATGCTCAAATCCCTGACCACTGTGGGCGGGAATACCATGGTTTCCCGGGTACTGGGGTTCGTCCGTGACCTGGTGCTGGCCCGGGTGTTCGGCGCAGATGCCGCCACGGACGCCTTTTTTGTGGCCTTCAAGATTCCCAATTTTCTGCGCAGGCTCTTTGCCGAAGGGGCTTTTGCCACCGCCTTCGTGCCAGTGCTCATGGAGTACAAGGAGCAACGCTCCCATGATGAGCTCAAGGCGCTGGTGGATCATGTAGCGGGAACTCTGGGCCTGGTGCTGCTCGTCGTATCTTTTGTGGGAGTAGTGGCGGCCCCTCTGCTGGTTTCCGTTTTTGCCTTTGGCTGGGTCATGGAAGGGGCGGTGGAAAAGCTGGATCTGGCGGCACAGATGCTGCGCCTTACCTTTCCCTACCTGCTGTTCATCTCCCTGACGGCCTTTGCCGGGGGTATTCTCAACGCCCACAACCGGTTTGCAATCCCTGCCTTCACCCCGGTGCTGCTCAACCTGTGCCTGATTGGAGCCGCCCTGTGGCTTTCCCCGATGTTCGATCAGCCCGTGGTGGCCCTGGCCTGGGGGGTGCTCGTTGCGGGTGTGGTGCAGTTTACCTTTCAGTTGCCGTTTCTGCACCGATTGCAGCTTTTTCCGGGATTTCGCCCGGCCCCGCGCCATGAAGGCGTGCGCCGTATCATGAAATTGATGGTGCCGGCCCTGTTTGCAGTATCCATCGTGCAGATCAACTTGCTGCTGGATACCGTGCTGGCTTCTTTCCTGCAGACCGGGAGCATTTCCTGGCTCTATTATTCGGACAGGCTGATGGAATTTCCCCAGGGCGTGCTGGGGGTGGCCCTGGCCACGGTGATCCTGCCTGGTCTTTCCCGCCGCCACGCAGATGGAGATCCCGAATCCTTCAGCCAGACCCTGGACTGGGGACTGCGCACGACGGTGTTGCTGGGCGCTCCCGCCGCTGCGGGCCTGGCAGTGCTGTCGGCGCCCATGATCACCACCTTGTTCATGTCCGACAACTTTGATGCCAGGGATGTACACATGGCCAGCCTCAGTCTCATGGCTTATTCGGTGGGGCTGCTGGCCTTCATTCTCATCAAGGTGCTGGCACCGGGATATTATGCCCGCCAGGACACCCGTACGCCGGTGCATATCGGATTGATAGCCATGGGGGTCAACATGCTGTTCAACCTGGTGCTGATCTTCCCTCTGCAGCACGCGGGACTGGCCCTGGCCACCAGCCTGTCGGCTTTTGTCAATGCCGGTTTGCTGTTCCGTGGGCTGCGGCAAAGGAATGTGTATCAACCCGGTGCTGAATGGAAAACCCTGTGGCTCAGAACCCTGGTGGGCTGTGTGGTCATGGTGGGTGTGCTCCGGTGGGGCATGCCGTCGCTGGAGGACTGGATAGCCGCTGGCACCTTGCTCAGGGCTGGCTGGCTGGCCCTGTGGATTGGGATCGGTATGACCGTCTATGGGGCCTGCCTGTATGCCACGGGAATCCGGCTGCGCCATCTGCAAAACACTCGGCAAGCAGGGAAACAGGAATAGATGTAAAATAGAGGGTTCGAAAGCAAATGATTGGATGTATTCAGATATGTCGTTGTCTGGAGGTTTGAAACCCCTCGTCCTGGTGCCGGTTCTGCTGTTGGCTGGCCTGTTGACCGCGAACGCGGAGCCGCCCGCCGCGCAGGTCAATGTGCTTGCCATGAAGAACGGTGGCGTGGTGTTGGCGCATACCAGCCAGTTTGACAAGGAGTTTCCGGTAAACGCCATGATCGACGGCAGCCTGGAAAACTACTGGGCCAGTGGGAAACCGTCTCCCGGAGGCTGGTATCCCCAGAGTTTTGTTATTGAGATGGACCAGGTGTATGCCCTGGAGAAACTGGTCATCGACAATCGTGAAACCGATGAAGAGGACTATCCGGGGGTTTCTGCCCGCGAGGTGAGTTTTTCCGTGTCAACAACTTCGTCCCGGAGCGGCTGGCAACCCCTGCTGACTGTACAGGCTGTGCAATTCGGCCGTAAGGAAATCCGCTTGCCAAAACCCGTGGAGGGGCGCTGGTTGAAGGTGGAAGTCCGGTCCAACTACGGAAATCCCCTGTTTGTGGAGATCAATGAGCTGGAAGCCTATGGCAAGCCCGTTGGAAAAAAAGCTCCTTTCCCGGATCCGAATGGTATTTATCAGACCAATTATCAGCTCCTCATGCTCAAAGTCGATGGAGAAGACGTGACCGGCTGTTACGAAATGGACAAGGGCTTCGTTTATGGAAAGACCAATGGCAGGGTGTTCAATATCAAGTGGGTGGAGCATAAGGGCAAGGAATCTGGAACAGCTTTGCTGGTATTGTCTTCCGATGGCTTTCTGAATGGACTCTGGTATGAGGATGGGATCATGAAAGGCCCCTGGTTCGGCAACAAACTGCCGGACCGTGCCACCATCCAGTGCGACCCTGTGAGCGCGGCAATGGGCGTGGGATTCAACGCCAGCACCTTGGTCGATTCCCGCGACTGACATGCAACTTATTCGCGGTCAGCACAATCTGCGTCCGTCGCATAGAGGCTGCGTGGCGACCATCGGTAATTTTGATGGGGTGCATCTTGGTCACCAGGCTGTGTTTGCCGCTTTGGGTGAGAAAGCACGGCAGTATGGGGTGCCCTCCACGGTGATTCTCTTCGAGCCGCAACCCATGGAGTTTTTTCGCCCTGATCAGGCGCCGGCCCGCCTGACCCGCCTGCGTGAGAAACTGATCCATATACGGGCCTGCGGTATTGACCGTGTGCTGCTCCTGGAATTCAACCAGCATCTGGCCAGCCAGGAGGCCGAAGATTTTATCGAGAATGTGCTCGTGAAGGGCCTGGGCATTCATTACCTCTACGTGGGTGATGATTTTCGGTTTGGCCGGGAGCGCCGGGGAAATTTTTCCCTGCTGAAAGAAAAGGGAGAGGCGCTGGGTTTCAGCGTGGCGAGCATGGATACGGTCTGCCATGCGGACTGCCGCATCAGCAGCACACGGATTCGCACTGCCCTGGAAGTGGGTGATTTCGATGTGGCTCAGGCCTGTCTTGGGCGTCCTTACCAGATATGTGGCCGTGTCGGACATGGCAACCGGCGCGGGCGTACGATTGGTTTTCCCACACTGAACATCAATCTGCATCGCCGTGTAAGTCCCCTGACCGGCGTGTTTGCCGTGCGTGTCCAGGGACTGGCGGAGCAGGATCTTCCCGGGGTGGCGAATATCGGCACCCGTCCCACGGTGGACGGAGAAGGACGTCCACTGCTGGAAGTGCATTTGTTTGATTTCGATGAGCAGGTCTATGGCTGCCAGGTGGGCGTGACTTTCGTCTCTCGCATTCGGGAAGAGCGCAAGTTCCCGTCTTTCGACGACCTGAAACAACAGATATTACAGGATGCGGCGGATGCCCGGCGCATTCTCGCCTGAGCAGTGCTTGGGTTTCCCATCAACCACTATGCAGGAATGAAAAGTCCGTGAGCGAATACAAGGACACACTGAATCTTCCAAAAACCGATTTCCCCATGCGCGGCAATCTCGCCCAGCGCGAGCCGCAGATGCTCAAGGAATGGGAATCGCAGAACCTCTACCAGAAGATCCGCGATATCTCTGCTGGACGGGAAAAATCCGTGCTGCATGACGGCCCTCCCTATGCCAACGGGAGTATTCATATCGGCCATGCAGTAAACAAGATTCTAAAGGACATCATCAACAAGAGCCGCACCCTGGATGGCTTCGATGCCCCCTATGTGCCCGGCTGGGACTGTCATGGCCTGCCCATCGAGCTGCAGGTGGAGAAGAAGGTCGGCAAGCCCGGCCGCAAGATCAGCGCCGCCGAGTTCCGCAAAGCCTGCCGCGCCTATGCGCAGAAACAGATCGAGGGTCAGCGGGAGGATTTCAAACGCCTGGGAGTGCTGGGTGACTGGGACAATCCCTATCTGACCATGAACTACCAGCAGGAGGCGGACATCATCCGCTCTCTGGGACGTATCGTGGAAGCCGGTCATGTACACAAGGGCTCCAAGCCCGTGAACTGGTGTACCGACTGCGGCTCCGCCTTGGCCGAGGCCGAGGTGGACTACATGGATAAGACCTCCCTGGCCATCGACGTGGCTTTCGAGGTGCTGGATGATGAAGCCGCCATGTACCGCTGTCACTCCGTACCCGGTGATCACGGTCATGGCCCTCTGTATGTTGTCATCTGGACCACTACCCCATGGACCCTGCCTGCTAACCAGGCCGTGGCACTGAACCCTGAGCTGGACTATGCCGTGGTGCAGGCCGGCGAGCGCCGCTTCCTGGTGGCGGAAGGCCTGATGAAGGAAGCGCTGGCCCGCTGGAACCTGAACGACTACCGCGTCATCGGTTACGGCAAAGGCGAGGCCTTCGAGGGATTGATGCTCAAGCACCCTTTCTACGACCGGGAAGTGCCCGTGATCCTGGGGGATCACGTCACCCTGGACGCGGGAACCGGTGCCGTGCATACCGCCCCCGGTCACGGTCTGGAAGACTACATCGTCGGTCAGAAATACAACCTGAAGGTGGACAACCCGGTGCTGGGAAACGGTTGTTTCAATGAAGACACGCCCCTGTTCGCCGGCGAGCATGTGTTCTCCGCCAACGACAAGGTCATCGACGTGCTCAAGGCGCACAATGCCCTGCTGCACGAGGAGCGCCTCACCCACAGCTATCCCCACTGCTGGCGCCACAAGACCCCCATCATCTTCCGTGCCACCCCCCAGTGGTTCATCAGCATGGAGCAGAACGGCCTGCGCGAGGCGGCGCTGAAGGCGATCGACAACGTGGAATGGCTGCCTGAGTGGGGCAGGGAACGCATTCGCGGCATGGTGGAGAACCGGCCGGACTGGTGCATCTCCCGCCAGCGCACCTGGGGGGTGCCCATTACCCTATTCGTGCATCAAAAGACCGGGAAGCTGCATCCTGACAGCGCTGATCTGTTCGAAAAGGTGGCACAGAAAGTGGAGCAGGAAGGCATCGAAGCCTGGTTCCAGCTGGAGCCCGCGGACATTCTCGGTGACGAAGCGGCTGAATATGAAAAAGTTACCGATACCCTGGATGTATGGTTCGACTCCGGCGTGACCCATGCCTGCGTCCTGGACCGCCGCCCGGAGCTGCATCGCCCGGCTGAGCTGTACCTGGAAGGCTCTGATCAGCATCGTGGCTGGTTCCAGTCCTCCCTGCTCACTTCCGTCGCCATGACGGGCGAGGCGCCTTACAAGGCTTGTCTCACCCATGGCTTTACTGTAGATGCCCAGGGCAAGAAAATGTCCAAGTCCCTGGGCAATGTCATTCAGCCCCAGAAAGTCACCAAGAACCTGGGGGCGGACATCATCCGCCTGTGGGTAGCGGCTACGGATTACCGGGCGGAGATGAGCGTCTCCGACGAGATTCTCAAGCGCATGGCGGACGCCTACCGGCGCATCCGCAACACCACCCGGTTCCTCCTGGCCAACCTGTTCGACTTTGATCCCGCGCATAATGCCGTGGCCGTGGACGATATGGTGGAACTGGACCGCTGGGCTGTGGCCCGCGCCCAGGAACTGCAAAAAGAGATCGAAGCAGCCTATCGCGATTACAACTTCCATCTCATCTACCAGAAGATCCTGCAGTTCTGCGTGGTGGACATGGGAGGTTTCTACCTGGATGTCATCAAGGACCGCCAGTACACCACCAAGACCGACAGCCTGCCGCGCCGTTCCTGCCAGACCGCCATCCACCACATCACCGAGGCCATGGTGCGCTGGCTGGCTCCCATACTCAGCTTCACCGCCCACGAGGCCTGGCAGCATGTTCCCGGTGAACGCAGCGAATCCGTGTTCCTGGAGACCTGGTATGACGGCCTGTTCGGCCTGGATGGCAGGGGCGAACTGGACGAAGCCGACTGGCAGCGTATTCTCGAAACCCGCGGCGCGGTCAGCCAGCAGCTCGAAGGCATGCGCAAGGCAGGGGATATCGGCTCATCCCTGGACGCCGAGGTTATCCTGTATTGCGACGGTGAGCTGCACGATTCCCTGGCAAAACTGGGGGATGAACTGCGCTTCGTGCTCATAACGTCCTACGCCGGACTCCAGCCTCTGTCACAACGCAGCGCCAACGCCGTGGACAGCGAACTCGATGGCTTGGCTATCGACGCCGTAGCCAGCAAGCATCCCAAATGCGTGCGTTGCTGGCATCACCGCGAGGATGTGGGGAGCCATCCGGACCATCCCGAGCTCTGCGGACGCTGTGTGGAGAATGTCGAAGGCGAGGGTGAAGTGCGCCATTATGGCTGATCGGATGCGCCCAGGTGGTTTACTGTTGCTGGCACTGCTGGTGCTGGTTTTGGATCAGGCCAGCAAGGCCTGGATCATGGCGCTATTCCAACCTTACGAAGTGGCGCCGATCTTGCCCGTCTTCAACCTGACCCTGGTGTTCAATGAGGGGGCCGCTTTCAGCTTTCTCAGTAATGCGGGAGGCTGGCAGCGCTGGTTTTTCGTGGGCCTTACCAGTCTGATCTCCCTGGGAATATTACTGTGGCTGCTGCGCCTCAAGGCTTCAGAGCGCCTGACCGGGCTGGCGCTGGCGTTGATTCTCGGGGGTGCTCTGGGCAACCTGGTGGACCGGCTGCGCTTGGGCCGAGTAACGGATTTTCTCGATTTCCACTGGCAGAGCTGGCACTGGCCGGCTTTCAACCTGGCGGACAGTGCCATCACCCTGGGGGTGATGCTGATGCTGCTCGTATCTTTCAGGCCACAGCCCAATTCCCCGTAGGCCGGTCTTCAGCCCCACCTGCTGGAGTGCGCGAGAGACGACAAGAGCCCGGAGTCAAATCAGGGTGGCGCATCGTGATTTGATCCCGGCTGGGTAAATTGAGGGGTGTCCTGATATTATCGCTTGACCAGACGCGCATAGGAGGCAAAATCTTGCACCCGTGGGAAGCGCGCAATATCATGGATTTCACACAGGATCACCAGCGACAGGATCAGGCCGATACCCGGGACAGATCGCAGCAAGACCAGGGTGTGCTGGTTAAATGCCTTGGCCTGCTGCTTGATATGCCATTCGATCTTCGACAACTGCTTGTCATAGAAATCAATCAGCACCAAATCGAAAGCAATACTCTTTTGCACGCAGGAGAACATGCACTCGACCCCGATGATGATATCTTCACGATAGGGAGCGATGAGCTTCAGCAGGGCGTCGGGAGAAGCCGAAATCTTCTTGTGAACGCAGGGTTCTCCTGAAGCGTCAAGTATGCAAACATAGAGGCATCGGGCATGGAGATCGATGCCGCAGAAATAGGAATGGGATTGGGTATAGAATTTCACCTGAGCCTCCTTCTTTCATCATTGTGCAAAGGTACGCCATTGGATGCTAGGTCATGCCTGCCAAGCCCGCGGAGGGAGGAGGCTCAATGAGTATCAACCGCGTCAACCAGGACGGGCAAAAGCGTCGCTCGTACCTCGCTATGCTTTTGCCCGCCTGTTACGCGAAACGTTATGTTTCTTTGAAATGTTGGTAACAATCTCAAGTTTTTCATTACCGCACGAAGCTAATATAGCTAAAGCAACCCTTGAATCGGCGGGAATACCAGCATTTCTAGCTGATGAACACACGATTGGAATGAACTGGTTTTATTCTAATGCTCTTGGAGGCGTAAAACTAAAGGTACCTCAATCATTTGTAGATGAAGCCAAAGAACTACTTATGCTAGATAATTCCAAAAAATAAGACACCCACCAATTGACATCCCCTCGGGAAAGCCCACTAGTTACTACACTAGTAGAGAGGAAAACAGCCATATTCCCACGGTGTCCACACCACCATGGCGGGGGGCACCGTTCCGACGTTGATTCCTCAGATACCCGCCCAGCAGTAGTCCTACCGGTATCAGCAAAAGGACTGAAAGTCAGAATCGAAATGGGAAAGGAGTGCTCTTGGTGGAGCTTTTATCCGGGAGAGAAATGTCGCCGGCAGTTACCGATGCCCTGAACCCAATGCTGCGCCCGGGCTTCAATCACCGTTTCCACCTTGTCCGGTCGTCCCACCAGGGAATGAAACAATTTCTCAAAGGATCGGGTTAGTTCCTGCCAAGAACGACCTTCCAGGCCAAGGTGTTTCAGGATGGGTAACTGGGCAGCAATATATGGGTGTCCCTATTCGTTACTATTCGATTTATGTATGGGTGTCCCTGTTTGCTACTTCTTATCTCTAATGTAATCCACATAATCGTTTCGATATTTCTTTTTTCCTGTCAGCATGGCTCGCGGCAGATTCTGGTTTTCCAGAAAACTGCTGAACACCACGCCGCCCACATGCAGGAACACCAGCAACAGGGTCAGGTTGGCGAGAAACTCATGTATTTCCTCCATCCATTTCGCATCCAATCGTGCTGCCCAGGTACCCGCCAATGGTCCCTGGCCATCGGCGGCGATGATACTCATGCCACTGAACACAACGGTAATCAGACTGAGTAACAGGGCGATTACCATGGCCCCTGCGGCGGGGTTGTGTCCCAGGTAGTGTGCAACCCGAAAATGCAGCATGCTCCGCATGTATTCAACGACGGTCTTGGGTGAGGTTATAAAAGAAGAAAATCGGGCATATCGCGTCCCCACCACTCCCCATACCAGACGGAAAGCGAGCAGCAGAGCCACTGTGTAACCCGCCCAGACATGAACCGTCAGAAAGTTATCTTCGGTGATATATGCAATAGAGAAAAACAGTACTAGGGACCAGTGGAAAATACGTACCAGTGGATCCCAAACGGGGATGGTGGAAGGATGTTGCTCGGACATTTACCTACTCCTGTCATTGACTTGGAACAGGATTTTACAGGACGTAACTTAAATGAAGCTGAAATGCCACTCAGTTGACCTCAATGGTTCTGAATTCTCTTGCCGTCCACGCGCCAGATGAAGATCAATGGGATGAGTATAAGGATCAGGAAGGTACGGGTCGGTAGGATACCGATGGCCATTGCTGCCGGCGGAAGCGCCGGTAATGCAAAGAGCAGTTGCCGGCCCGTCCATCCCTGGACATAAAAAACCCCGGTCACTTCCTGTTGTGACCAGGGTTGTCGCCGGGCTTGGTTGTTTTCGTCCTTGATTCGTCCTTGATCGTCTTTCCTTGTACCTTGTCATCCCTGTGCTTCTATGCGGTGGCGACGGTTAGAGTATTCCAAATCTGTCACCGGTTGTCTGTAGGGAAACCTGGTGTTGTCTTGTAGGAAAATTCCTACATCTGCCGGCAAAGCGCTTCCAGGCCTTCCACCAGCCGGGGGCCAGGGCGCCCTAACTCTGAGCTTGCCAGATAGATCCGGGCGCCATGCACCGGACGGGGTGCAGATGGCTGGCTGGTCACGATCACCTGAATATCCTTTGCCATCAGGCTTTCCGGATTTAGGGTAAGAATCAGGCGTGGTACGTTGGCAAAAACATTGTGCAGCCCGGCTCGCTCCAGCACTTCATTGAGCCAGTGTCTGCCGCCGATGGTCATGGGTGGATTCGCCCAGATTTCATAGTAAGCGGGAACTTTGCCCGCAGATGGATTGGATGGGCAGGCCTGATCCAAACCGGCAATGAAATGCTTGGCAGCGCTTTTTCCGGCCTCCGGATGTCCCGTGAGCCGGCCCAGTTTTACCAGCGTGGCAGCAATATCCGCCAGTGTTCCCGGTTCACTCATGAAGACAGGGATGCCTGAGCGTTTAAGCCATTGCAGATCCGCTTGGCGGTTTCCGGACGCCCAGGCAATGACCAGGTCAGGATGGGTTGCCAGCAGGTACTCCCGGTCCAGGCTGCCAAGGGTGTTGATGCGGGGCACAGCATCGATGCTGTGGGGATAACCGGCAAACTGTGCTACGGCAATCAGGTTTTTTTCCGCACCCACGGCCAGCAACATTTCTGTGGCATGGGGCGCCAGGGTCAGGATGCGGGTGGCAGGTGCGGGCAGATGTACTTCACGGCCCAGGTCGTCTGCCACCCGGATATCGCCCCGGGCTGGTGCAAGAAAAGCGAGGAACAACAGGATGCGCAGAAAAATGCTCATGAGCTGATGATCGCCTTGTGATAGCGTTTCCAGTCAAAAGCAGGGCCGGGGTCTGTTTTTCTGCCCGGGGCGATATGCTCATGTCCAGTGATACGGTCAGGAGTGATGCCAGGGTAGCGTTCCATAATCTCCCGGGTGACACGCGCCAGGGTATGGTATTGGGCATCGGTATAAGGTATCCGGTCGCTGCCTTCCAGTTCTATGCCGATGGAGAAATCGTTGCAGTTTTCCCGGCCGTCGAAGCAGGACTTGCCAGCATGCCAGGCGCGCTTGTCCAGGCAGACGAATTGGATCACTTCTCCCTCTCTTCGCACCAGGGCATGAGCGGATACCTTCATCTGATAGATTTCTGAGAAATACGGGTGTACCGACGGATCCAGACGATTGAGAAACAGGTCGGCAATCCATGGGCCGCCATACTCGTCAGGCGGCAGGCTGATGTTGTGAATCACCAGCAGATCGGGTGTGGTTCCCGCCGGGCGTTCATCGTGATTGGGTGAGGGTAGGTACTGAGCGGCTGACAGCATAGTGTTGAAAGGGGTGGGCCGGGATCAATGGTGGGCAGGTCAATAGTAGGCTATAATTTTTCCAACTCAACAATTTGATGTTCGTTTTTAATAAAAAGCTTTAATATTTTTTCCGTTGTGGAGCGAGGTTTGTTGCCGGACAAACAGGATTTCTTCCGATTCTGGCTGTGATCCGGTTCATATGAATTATAAATCCCGTTGGCTTACACCCCAACAAACTGTCAAACTAACCATATCACTGTTCAGGGAGAGTGTCGCTTGATCCACTCATATCACCACGCCAGTCATCACTAGGAACATGCTGAGTCCAATCCGGAAACGGGAGCTCCATGCTGCAATAAGCAGCCATTTTCAGGAATGGATGGAAGCACTTTGGCCTGTGTTCATGGAGCAGATGGATGACGAGTTCTTTCGTCTGGCGGAGCAGTCTGTCAATGACAAGGTACAGCGCGGCTACATAGACGCCATTCGCGAGCTGCGCCAGGGACGGAAGCGTTTGCACCGGGAGTGTCAGCAGGAGTGTATGAGGGCCTCGCAGCTGTTTTTTCTTGACTTCCGTGCGTATCAAAAAGGTTTTTTGCGCCTGCAAGTCCATATCGACGCCAATCAGGATTCCCTGGAACTGATCGATGAGGAGGTTCTGGAAGAGGATCTGGCGGCCATGCGCGTGGTACATCATGCTGAAAGCCAGCACCTTTCCCGCCTGAAGCTGATCGCCAGTTTGTGTGCTTCCGCCATTGGGTCATCCACCCTGAAGTATGCTGACATTCCCTTGTCGCCGCGTATCCTGACAGCGATTCTGGAGAACTCTCTGGCATCCTGGCAGGCTGGTCTGCAAAGCAAGCTGGTATTTTACAAGGTTTTTGGCAAGACATTTCTGCGACGCCTCAATGAATTCTATCCTCAGGTCATTCAGGAGCTGGAGAAAGCCGGCCTGACACCCCAGGAAAATACGGTAATTCGACGCAAGGATATTCCCCGGCCGATACCCGCTTCCAAAGGGCAGTCTTCTTCTCTGGAAGAAAGCACCCTGTTCGGCATCGTCGCCATGGTCAGGCAATTGGAACAGGAACAGCGCGAGCAGCTGGGCCTGTTCAGTCAGGATATCGGTCCGGATGAGGAAAGTCTTCCCGTGGCTCCCCTCGAGTTGATCAGCAATGTATTGGGGGATCTGCAGAAGGAAGTTCTGCAAAGCCCACGACCTGCGGATATACGCCAGGCCCGGGTGATTCACAACGCCTTCAGAGGCCGCTTGGTAACGGAACTGGAAAAATCCGTAAGCGGCAAGCGTGTGCGCCTGCAACGCCTGGATCAGCACATTATCGATGTGGTCAGTTTGCTTTTCGAATACATACTGGATGATCCGGTCATTCCCGCCCAGATGAAAGTATTGCTAATGCGTCTGCAAATGCCCGTATTGCGCATAGCGGTGGAAGACAAGACATTCCTTACTGATCGCAATCATCCGGTGCGTGATCTTCTCAATTCTCTTGCGGCAGCAGCCTCGCGATGGGCTGATGAAGGCGACTATTCTGATAACAGCATTTATGGCCGGGTGGACTGGGCCGTACAGCAAATACTAGCCAGTCCCGAACAGAGTCTGGAGATGTGGGAAGAAGTGAATAAGAGCTTCTCCGCGTTCATGCTCCACGAGGAAAGGGGGGCCGTGGTAGCGGAGGAGCGGCTGTCCCAGGTGGCCAAAGGGCGCGAACGCCTCTCCCTGGCCAGGCAGACGGTTGATGAAGTGCTGGAAAAACTATTGCCCCCTTCCATTCCCGCCCCAGTATACCAGATTATCGATGAAGTCTGGCGGGATGTCATGACCCTGGCCTTGTTGCGTGAAGGAAAGAACAGCAAGCAATGGAAGCAGGCTGTGGACGTCGTAGAGCGCTTGCTGGACAGTACTGTGCCCAAAGCGGACCCGGAGGAACGGCAGCGCTATGTGGCCATGGTGCCCAAGCTGTATGCAGATCTGCGTCGTGGTTTTGCCTCTATTGCCTACGACAGCACCAGGACAGCCCTGCTGTTCAAGCAGTTGCAACACTGCCATGTTACCAGTCTGCGCGGTTTGCAGCCTGCCACCATGAAATACACGCCGGATGAAACTTACAGTCTGGAAGAGGACAATGTGGAACAGATTCTGGATGATGAGTATATCCAGATGGTCAATGATCTCAAAGAAGGACAGTGGATCTCCTGGACCACCAGTGATGGCCGGCAGTTGCGGGGCAAGTTTTCATGGCGCAGCGATATGGCTGACCTGCTCATGTTCGTGGATCTGCGTGGCAGAAAACTGGCAGAGATGTCCAGCAGTGAACTGGCAGATTTGCTGCGCACAGGCCGAGCCAGCATTCTGACTGAAATCAGCCTCCCTTTCATGGACCGGGCGCTTGCAAGCATCCAGGCTATTCTTGCCCGGCAACTGCCGCCTCAGGTTTTGCGCGCCTGATCGGGTTTGACCGATACCTGCCGGCGGGCCCGGTGCGAGGGCGCGTTCAGCCATGCCTGGTAACATTTTGCACTTTGCTAATATTCCAAATTTATCCATGAAATACAGTAAGCTGGAATATTGTTCCAGCGACCGGGTGAAATGTTCGGGTTAATCCCAAGAGCGACCCCCAAATCTTCCGGCCTGCCTTGCCGGGTGGATGTGAGGGAATGTCTGTTAAAATGTCTGCTTTTGATGCGCGATCCAGCGCTTGATTACATGGAGAAAGACATGGCAGAAAAAATGACCGATTCCGGCCTCAATTATGACGACCTGGAAGAGGGGACTGGCGCAGAAGCCGTTGCCGGCAACCAGGTGAGCGTACACTACACCGGTTGGCTGGAGGATGGCACTAAATTCGACTCCAGTCTGGATCGCAATCAGCCCTTTCAGTTTGCTCTCGGACGTGGACAGGTCATTCGTGGCTGGGATGAAGGCGTGCAGGGTATGAAAGTGGGAGGCAAGCGTAAGCTGATCATCCCCGCGCAACTGGGATATGGCGCAGCAGGCGCCGGTGGTGTCATTCCTCCCAACGCCACCCTGGTGTTTGAAGTGGAATTGCTGGAAGTGATCTGATGCAGCCAGGGGCTGAGCAGATTGCCGCTGATGTCCGGCTGGCCTTGCAGGAAGATGTGGGGAGCGGGGATCTTACCGCCGCACTGGTTCCGCCGGGGATAGCCGAGGCGCGTATTCTGTGCCGGCAGCAGGCGGTGCTCAGTGGCATCCCCTGGGCGGAAGAGGTTTTTGCCCAGGTGGATGCCACTGTGGATCTTTTTTGGCACTTGTCCGATGGAGATCAGATGGAGCAGGGGCAGGTGCTTTGTGAGATTCACGGAGAGGCTGCCAGTATTCTCACCGCTGAACGTGCGGCGCTGAATTTTTTGCAGACCCTTTCTGCAACCGCTACCTCCACTGCTGCTTATGTGAAGGCCGTAGCTGGCACAGGCGTGAAGATTCTTGATACGCGCAAGACGCTTCCGGGCCTGCGCATGGCGCAAAAGTACGCTGTCACCTGCGGCGGTGGGGTGAACCATCGCATTGGGCTGCATGACATGGTGCTCATCAAGGAGAACCATATCGCTGCGGCGGGTTCCATAACAGCAGTCTTGCGCAAGGCGGCTGATCTGTATGACGGGATTCCCGTGGAGATCGAGGTGGAAAGCCTTGCCCAGTTGCAGGAAGCCCTGGAAGCAGGCGCCCGGCGTGTGCTGCTGGACAATTTTGGTCTGGAGGCGCTGGAGCAGGCGGTGGCGCTCAATGCCGGCCGTGCCCGTCTGGAGGCATCAGGGGGCGTCGATTACGATACTGTGGCTGCCATTGCTGCTACAGGAGTGGATGACATCTCTGTCGGGGCTTTGACCAAGAACGTGGCAGCCGTGGATTTTTCACTGCTTTTCGCCTGATGGACGAACTATTCCGGAGAAATCTGTCAAACTTATCACCCAATGATCCCTGCCTGTTGGGGTGGGGGAGAAGCAATACTACCGAGGAAACGAGCAAATGAAGAAAAAACCTATAGTGTTGATGCTGGCCGCAGTTGTTCTGGCGGGCCAGGTAGAGGCCACTGAACTCAAGACCTTCGACCAGCGTTTCAGCTACACCCTGGGTGTACGTATGGCGAAGATGCTTACCGCACAGGGAATTGGTGAACTGGATGGCCCGGCATTTGGAGCGGCTGTGGCGGATGTCATCAACGGCAAGGAACTGCAGATGACCCAGGATCAGATGACTGAGACGCTCAAGGAGCGTTCTGCCCGCATTCAGAAAGAGCGTCAGGCCAAGGCAGCAGCAGCCCTCAAGAAAGGCAAGAAATTCCTGGAGGACAATGCCAAGAGCGAAGGTGTGAAAGTCACAGCGTCCGGATTGCAGTACAAAGTTATTCGCGAAGGCAAAGGCGAGTCCCCCAAAAAGACGGATCGGGTCAAAGTGCACTATGAGGGACGCACTATTGACGGCAAGAAGTTTGACAGCTCCTATGACCGGGGTAAACCTGCCGAGTTTGGCGTGTCCAAGGTGGTAAAAGGCTTCTCTGAGGCTCTGATGTTGATGAAGCCAGGGGCCAAGTACAAGGTATTCATTCCGCCTGAGCTGGGTTATGGGGAACATGGCGCTGGCAAAGTGATCGGACCCAATGAAGTGCTGATCTTTGATCTAGAACTTCTGGAAGTACTGCCGGAGCAGCCCAAACCGGCGGCGGCTGCCGATAAAAAGTAGAGCAGTCTGGTCAGGTTCATAGCCATAAGAAATGCCGCAATATTGCGGCATTTCTTATGTGTTCAAAAAAAGAAATGGCTTGGAATGGAACTCAGTTCTTGTCCAGTTCCAGGTATTCCCAGATCTTCTCCGTAAGGGTCTTGTCCGTATCTTTGAGGGTGGGGAAGTTCCCCTTGGCTTCGTTCAAAGCCAGTACTTTCAACGCATCCCGGTACAATGTTTCCATGCCCATTTTCTCGTAAGCCACGATCATGATGGTCAGGCCATCCTTGACGGAAGGCGAGTACTGATAGTGCTCCACGACATATTGGGCGCGGTTGGCCGCGGCCAGCCAGGCACCCCGGTCCAGGTAGTAGCGGGCCACATGAATCTCGTGCCGGGCCAGCTGGTTGCGTAGATAGAGCATGCGCAGCTTAGCGTCTTCGGCGTATTCCGTGTCCGGAAAACGGCGCACCAGCTCCGCAAAAATGTCATAGGCCTCCTGGGTGGAGCCGGGATCCCGCTGGGAATTGTCCGTGGGCAGGAAACGTGAGAAAAAACCCATATTACGGGTGAAATGCACTACGCCTTTCAGATACAGGGCATAGGCAACCGCAGGATGATCCGGGTGCAGTTTCTCGAAGCGTTCCAGAGCAGCCAGGGCTGCATCCGGCTCATCGGCCTGGTAGTGGGCGTAGGCAATATTCAGCTGGGATTGCAGGGCGTACTTGCCAAAGGGGTAGCGGGCCTCAAGCTTCTGGTAATATTCGATGGCTTTGTCATAGTTGCCCCCCTGCATGTTGGAGGTGGCTTCTGAATACAGTTTCTGGGCAGACCAGCCGGCGGTTTTATCCTTCTGTTCAGGCAAAAGGCTACAGCCACCCAGAAAAAGTGAGACAATCAAGAGTGGCCAGATGAGTCTAGCCCGGAAATTACACCAGGATGTGGAATTTTCCCCGAGAGATTCTTGTTCAGATTGCTCTGACTGCCGAAAAGCATTGTTGTTCAATGGTTTGAGGCTGTTGGGGCAATCTGGGCGAGAAGATCCGGGGAAAAACCACAGAGCGGGGCGTGGTAACACTTTGTGTTTTGCTAGTATGCGCATAGTCCATTGTATTGTATTGAATTTGCAAAGAAATTCAGTGGCCTGGTGCAATTTCCGGGCTAGGCATGGATTCAGATACCCCGGTTGCAATGTGCGCCAGATTATAGCGCACATTCAGGTTAGGCAGAAAAAGTTGGTAAGCGAGGTTTCCTTGTTGGAAGAAATACATCTTCAGGGGGTGGTCAGTCCGGAGCTGTCCGGTAAGCGTCTGGATCAGGCGCTGGCATTGCTGTTTCCGGATTATTCCCGCAGCCGCCTGGCAGGTTGGATCCGCGAGGGCCGGGTACAGGTGAACGGAGAGCAGCGCAAGCCCAAGGAGAAAGTATGGCCCGGGGAGAAGATCGCCCTGCAAGCAGTGTTGGAGAACACTGATACCTGCCAGGCGGAAGACATTCCCTTGGATCTGTTATATGAAGACGAACACCTGCTGGTGGTGAACAAGCCTGCTGGCCTGGTGGTGCACCCCGCCGCCGGGAACTGGAGTGGTACGCTGCAGAAC
>JALWRH010000120.1 GCA_026994195.1 Sedimenticola sp.
CATCTTTTCTCCCAGTTCTGCGGCTACAAACACAACACAAAAACTCCCCCCAACGCCCCAAGTGAAAAACCCCGATCCTGTGGAGCCCTTGGGGTATTATTTTTAAAATATGAGGATAATCATATCCCCCCTCACCCGAACCCCTTCCCCCAGGGGGAGAGGAGACTGTGCGGTGGTTTTTTCATCATCAGGGGCATGGGTAAAGGACTCATGGAAGTTAATCAACACTTTCTTCAGAAGAGAACTGCTACACTGCCATTATCTTTCTCTGTAACGGTTTTGGATACGTGTGATGAGTGGAATGCCTCAGGCCAGCGGGCAAGGGCAGCAGGATTTGCTTCCTCTGTACCTAGACAACCGGCGCCAGCGCTTCAAGTCGGAGATCAACCGACTCACAGGCGGTGATATGGTTCGAATGCTGGCCCAGGAGGAGCAGGCTGCTGACCTGGCCTTTCTCATGGCCTATGTCTATGCCTGGCACTGGTTACGCCAGCATGTTCCTGATGTTTATCACGCCCCTCTGCTGGCGCCTTTCAAAGGCGGTAGTCGCGCCTTTCTCATGGCGTTGTTGCAGGATTCCGCGACGGCAGCTGATTTTGTCCGGGGTTATGTCCGCTATTGGCTGGCCACGCCGGGGCCGGGGCCTGCGCAGCGGGAGCAATGTATGCGTTTGCTGGCGCGCCAGGGCGATGAGCCGGAGGCGCTGGTGAAGCATGTGCTGGGTTTGTGGGAAGGTCTGGGAGTCTTCAGGGAACCGGACAAGAAGGTCTACGCCAGGATTGCGGCGGAGGAACGCAGCCGCTATGGAGAGATGCTGGAAGAAGCTGACAGGGAAAGGCTGGAATTGGTAGATAAAATCAGGGAAAAGCCACCAAAAGTTCTCAAATTCAGAAAACTGGGCATGATCCCTCATATGGGCTGCCCCCAGACCTGCCGCCACTGCATGTTCATCTGGCGGCCTTTCGTAAAGGGCCAGGAACAGGCTGATCAGCTCTATGATCTGGTGGACGCCCACACGGACAGCGTGCTGTTTACCGGCGGCGACCTGACCCGCCACATGGCGCATTTCTACAAGGCCATCCGGCGCATGGGCCACCTGCGCACCTTCGCCATTCTTCTGAACGGTGATTTCGCCCATGACCGCCCGGCGGTGCGGGCCATGCTTGGCGAGATGCAAAAAGCCCTGGCGTCCCGTCCCGGGAGCTGGCCCCGGGCTCAGGTGCTGCTGCAGATCAGCTTTGATGAATTTCACCAGGAAGTCCTCATCGACAAGCATGGACGGCTGAAAGAACGCATTCCTGTTGCCAAGATCGCCAATATCGTGGAAGAGGCGCCCGGATACCCGGATATTCAGCTGGCCCTGCTGCACAAGCAGAACCGCCTCAACTTTTCCATGGATCTGTTCCGCCAGGGCGTGTTTGGCCGCCTGGCGGCGGAGCTGGGGCGGCGCGGGCAGCAAGTGCAGGTATTGTCCACGGCGCCTTCGGAACGCATGAAGACCAACCCGGCCACCGGCCAGCGGGGGCAACTGGTGAAGGACGCCAGTTTTGTCCTGTCCAGCTGCCCGGACAGCCCCATACTCCTTACCAGCTCCACCATTGACGCCTATGGCCGGGCGGAGATCCTGGAACCGGGGGAAGCGGTGCGGGAAAAGGAATATCTGGCTGATGTGCTGGCGCGCCCCCGATCTCCGGGAGAGGGTTTCGATACGGATCTCATGTTCTGGTTCAATGGCTGGGCCACCCTGTTTTCCGCGGTGCATATTTGTTTGGGCAATGTCTATGAAGACGGCGCGGACAAGGTGCTGGCCCGCCAGGCCAAGGACCCCCTGAGCCGGGCCCTGGCGGATTTCGACCGCCGCCTGCTGAATTTCTACGCGGAAAAAAGAGGTGATCTGCAGGAAAGGATAGAAAAGGCCACGGGTCCCCATCACCTGTTCCATGTCATTACCCAGGATGCGGACATGCGCCTGCATCTGACGCGCAGGCTGTTGCAGCAGCCGCTATAATCCATCCCCTTTTCGTTTCAGGATGCGCCTGCCATGTGGTTCAGAAATCTCAGCCTTTATCGTTTCACCAAGCCTTTCGAACTCACCCCGGAAGAACTGGACGAGCAGCTGGCGGCTCGGCCCTCCCGGCCCCTGGGCGACCTGGAGCCGGCCTTCACGGGATGGACCCAACCCCTGGGGGAAGAAGGCACGCAGCTGGTGCATGCCTTGGGAAACTGCATCATGGTCTGTGCCCGCAAGGAAGAAAAAATTCTTCCGGCGGCCGCGGTGCGGGAGCTGCTGGAACAAAGACTGGCGGAGATCGAGGAAAAGGAAGGCCGCCGGCCGGGCGCGAAAGCCCGCCGGGAGCTTAAGGAAAACATCATTTTCGAAATGATGCCCCGGGCTTTCAGCAAGAGCAGTCGTCAGTACGCCTATATCGACCGCAAGCACGGCTGGCTGGTGGTGGACACGGCTTCCGCCACCCGGGCGGAAGAACTCATCAGCCTGTTGCGAGAATGCCTGGGCAGTTTTCCCGTGGTGCCCCTGGCCACGGAAGAGGCGCCGGTGGATGTCATGACCCAGTGGCTCAAGGACAGAAGTGTGCCAACCGGGCTGGAGATTGGCGACGAGTGCGAGCTGCGTGACCTGGTGGAAGACGGCGGCATCGTGCGGGCGCGCCGGGAAGATCTTTTCTCAGACGAGATCCAGGCCCATGTCCAGGGCGGCAAGCGCATCATGAAGCTGGCCATGACCTGGAAGGAGCGGGTAAGCTTTGTCCTGGATGAGCATTTCATACTACGCCGCCTGCGCTTCGAGGATGCCGTGCTGGATGAGGCCGGGGAAAGCCAGGCG
Source organism: Sedimenticola sp. (assembly GCA_026994195.1). Classification (GTDB taxonomy): domain Bacteria; phylum Pseudomonadota; class Gammaproteobacteria; order Chromatiales; family Chromatiaceae; genus Thiolapillus. Next base: position 2,843 of record JALWRH010000120.1, read on the forward strand.
GAAACCTTCGCGGAACGCTTCGATGCGGATTTCGCCCTTATGAGCGGGGAGCTGCAGCATTTCCTGCCTGCGTTCATCGATCTGTTCGGTGGCTTGGAGCAAAATGTCTGATCGACCGCAAGGCAGATTTCCGTTTTCCCGGTTTCATGGCAGTATGGGGCATGTTTACATATGCCCGCCCATGTTGATATGTCCGCCATGCCCGTGATTCTGTCCCGCCTTATCCTGCTACTCCTGTTCATCCCCGGCTTGTCCTGGGGCGCCCGGCCCCTGGCCAGTGATGACTTCGAAAGCGGCGGCTGGCAGTCGGGGACAGGCTGGTCGGCGCCCTGGCGTCATAGCGGGTCGGCCACCCTGCGCCAGGGCGGCGAGGCGCACGGCGGCGCCTTTTTTGTCCAGCTCCGTGGCAGTACCGCTGGCATGACCCGGCGCCTGGATCTTTCCGGCCGTCAGGGTGTTCATCTACGGTTCTGGTACCGGCTGCGGTCCTTCAAGAAAGGTGACCGGGCGTTGCTCCGGGTGAATGATGGCGTCTGGCACCAGGCTCTGCGCCTGGAGGGACCGGAAAAGAACGGCGCCTGGCAGCAGGCGGATGTGGATCTCAGCGCCTTTGGTATGGAAAAGAACTTCCGTATCCGTTTCGAAATCCATGCCGGCAGCAGGCAGTCCCGCCTGTTTCTGGACGATATTCAGCTGATCAGCGACAGCCCGGCGCCTGATCCTCGGGGCCAACTGTCGTTTTACTGCGACTGGGAACAGCAGATCACCGGTGGCAGCTGCTGGGACGAGTTGTACGCCGCGGGAGAAGGGCGCTTCGTCCGGGTGACTGATCCCGTGCGCCAGGGGCGTCATGCCGTGCGGGTGGAAGTGCGTCCGGGAGATGATCCTCTGCATTGCGAAGGATGCGGTGAACGATCTGAGGTGTCCAACATGCGTGACCAACAGGGGCGGGTCATCATGGAAGACGAACACAGTGGCGTGAAGTTCTATGCCTTCAGCATCATGCTGGACGCCGGCTGGCAGACGCCGGAACCGGAGGACGATGGCCTGTGGGGCATTGTCTTCCAGCTCCACGGTCCGGATGAGCTGGATGCCTCCCAGTCGGTTGCCCTGGATGTGACTGGCATAGACAGGGAAGGCGAAGGCTTCAACATCATTCTCAATGGCGGGGATCTGGACGATCCGGACAACTCCCTGCAGTCCGAGGCTTTTCCCCTGTCTGATCCCGATCTGAACAAGGGGCACTGGGTGGATTTCATTCTGAAGATCAGGTTTGCCTCGGATTTCAGCGGGGCCGTGGACGTGTGGCGGCGCAACGAGGGTGAAGAAAAATTCCGTCATGTGCTGGCCCTGCGGGATGTGCCCACCCTGCAATACCGCAGCAGCGTGAACCATGGCAGGGTCGGGCCGCACAACTGGCAGCATGGCTTCTACCGGCCCAGGCAGAAACACATCACCAATGTCCTGTGGCTGGACCGGGTGTTGCGGGGCAGCCGCCTGGCGGACGTGATGGCCGCCATGAATCCGTCCTCCAGGGTCAAACTGCAACCCGCGGCTGATGACGGAATCTATTTTGCCGCTTTCCCGGATTTCGGCGAGGATGAAGACCAGGTCAGCCGGGAGCGCATCCGGGCCTTTGAAGAGCTGGCCGGCAGGAAGATCGCCTGGGCGCCGTTTTCCCAATATTGGTCCGAGGGCATGGACTACCCCCGGGACAAGATACAGATCATTCACGACAGCGGCGCCGTGCCCCTGGTGCGCCTGCAGCCGCGCAGCACCACCCGGGAATACGTCAGGGAGACGCGCTTCACCCTGGAAAGGATCATCCAGGGGGATTTCGATGCCTCTCTGGCCCGCTGGGCCAGGGATGCCAGGGATCACGGCATTCCCCTGCTGGTGGATTTCGGCATCGAGGTCAATGGCCGCTGGTTTCCCTGGAACGGTTACTGGAATGGCGGCGGAATCCTGGACGGTTATGGTGATCCGGCTTACCCGGACGGGCCGGAGCGTTTCCGGGACGCCTACCGTCACATCATCGACCTGTTCCGCGCCCAGGGGGCGGACAACATCACCTGGTTCTTTCACCTGACCATGTATATGAATGAACCCCCGGACGAATGGAACCAGCCCCGGTACTATTATCCGGGGGATGATTACATAGACTGGATAGGCGTCAGTATCTATGGGGCCCTGCATCCGGGGGAAGACTACTGGGACAGCTTCGAAGAGATACTTACCCAGGAGGATGCTAACCAGAAAATCCGGGCGGTCTCCGCCAACAAGCCCCTGGCGATACTGGAAATGGGCGTCACTGACCATCATCCCCGGGGCAGCAAGGCCCAGTGGCTGCGGGATGCCTTTGAGAAGATCCGCGGCAATCCCTATCTCCGGTTCCGGGCCGTGACCTACTGGCATGAAAACTGGGACAACGAAGGCAGCCAGACCAGCCTGCGCATCGATTCTTCTCCTGAAGCCCTGGCGGCTTTCCGCGAGTCCGTTGCCGATCCTGCTTTCGTCTCCACCCCGGTGTTCTCCGGTACCGGCTCTCGACCCTGATCTCCGGGAGTTTCCGGCATGAACCTGACTCCCATGGCCCTGGTTACCCTGCTGTTCGCGGTAATGCCCCTGGCCTTGTGGCGTATCTTTCATGGCCAGGCAGGATGCTGGCTGCCTTTCCTGCTCCTGGCGCCCGTGGCGGCCTTCATGGCCCTGAACATGCTGGAGACCGCCCTCATGCGCCGCCGGGCTCTGGCGGGCATGTATCTGCGTCCCGAAAGCTTTCTGGCCCGGCTGCTGTGCCGAAAGTCTTTCCTTGCCGCCTGGCAGATGGTGAAGGCGGTGGTGCTGGCGCTGCTGCTGTTCATGGAGGCGCCGGGCTGGCCGGCCTGGCTGTGGGGAGTGCTGGGGGTGGACTTGCTGCTGCTTCCTTTCCTGTATCTGTGGGCGAGGGGCTGGCTGAGCGGCCAGGTGCGGCAGGGGCGCCGGAATATTCTTGCCCGGCGGCTGCTCCTGGGCCTGAACACCGGCCTTCTGATGGGAGTGCTGGCGGTGGCGCAGCTTTTTGTTCCCCGCGCGGATTATGTCGGCCTGGGCTGGCGTGAGACGGCCGTTCAGGCCGCCGGCCAGGTAGATACAGCCTGCGAATATCTGGCCCCGGTGGTGCGCCTGGGGGCCATGCGCGATGCCCTGGCGAGCCGCCTGGTCCAGGCCCTGCCCCGGCAGGGCTGGCCCACCCTGGGGGCCTGGCTGTTGTACTTCATGTGGTCCGGCCTGGTGTTCTGGGCCTGGAGCCGCCTGATCCTGGGCGGATTGGGCGCGGGCCAGGTCCTGGAGTATCTGGAGGACGGTCGCTGTGACTGAACCGCCCGGGAAAATGGGTCGTGGCTTCTGGCTGGGCTTCCTCGGCGTCATCCTCCTTCTGGCTCTGGGGGCGGGCTTTGCCCTGCTCAAGGGGGGACGGCAGTTGGCCAGACAGGCAACCGCCGTGGCGCCCGTGCCCGTGCAGAAACTGCTGTACGTGGTGCTCAATGGCCGCCAGTACGTGGTGCCCGAGGCCAGCCGTCTGGATCTTTCCCTGGCTCTGCAGGAACAACTGGAGACGGAACAGCAGAGCCAGGAACAGTGGCTGGAAGCCCATATAGACAGCGCGGTGGAGACCGCTTTCGCGCCGGTGCATGACCGGGTGGGAGACTTTGCCGACTGGTACTACTCCCTCACTGGCGAATACCTGCGCTATGCCCATGCCATTGGTGGTGATATGGGGGATTACCTCCAGGAAAAACTCCGGGAAACGGTGTTTCTTCCTGCTGCTCTGGAATCCAATCTGGACAATATGTTTGAGGCATTGAACACAGCGTTTGCCGCCAGGCAGAAGCAATTGGGGGGGCGGCTGTCCGGGAAGCTGGCCCTGGTGCTCAAGGCTCATGCCCGGCCTATGCGACAGGGAGAACCCCTCATTGGTGATACCCTGGATCTGGATGCCCTGCTGACTGACCGTCTGGCGGTGACCTCCAAGGACATCAACCGTCAGCTGTTCAGCGCTTTGGCGGCCACGGGTACTGGCGTGGCCGTGGCCAAGGGTCTGGGCGCGGTGGTGATGAAGAAAACCCTGGCCAAAGTGGCTGGCACCAAGACCTTCAGCCTGGCGGCCAGCCTGCTGGGCAAGCTGGCGGCCAAATCGGCCGTGAAAGGGGGCGGGGTTCTGGCCGGAGCAGGCAGTGGCGCCGCCCTGTGTTCTCCCACGGGACCGGGCGCCCTGGTCTGCGGCGCCGTGGGCGGACTCATTGCCTGGTTGGTGGTGGACAAAGTGGCCATCGAGCTGGATGAAGCCTTGAACCGGGATGAATTCGAGGCGGATATCCACACTGCCATCGATGCCCAGCAGACGGCACTCAAGGCACAGCTGCTCCAGGTTTATGGACGCCTGTTGCCGGGGCGTCTGGAAGCTCTCGGAGAATCGGTGGGAGATCTGGGTCTGAAGCCTGGAAAGATGCGTCCGGTAGATGCCTTGCAGTCTGAGTAGCCTCCGCTGCGTTATGACCCCTCACCCCAACCCTCTCCCTTGAAGGAGGGTGCCGTAAAAGCCCTTCCTTGGGCTTTTACGACTCGGAATCGGAAAATGGCGCTGCGTCCTTGCATTGTGGAGGCTGTCGCCTTTTGCGACACCCTCCTGAAGGGGAGAGAGGGCAAATGGAAGCACAGATTGTAGGCCGGGCTTCAGTTTTTTGGTTTCAGTTTCTCACAGGCTGCCTGGGCTTGGTTTCTGCAGGCTCTTACAAACCACTGCCTGGCGGCAGCGGGATCCTGTCTTACCCCCTGACCCGCCTCGTAGAGGTTGCCGAGGGCGAACTGGGCATAGCCGTCGCCCTGCAGGGCGGCGCGCCGGTACCATTGGGCCGCGGTTGCGGGGTTTTTCGCTACGCCTTTGCCTTCCTCGTAAAGCAGTCCGAGACTGTATTGGGCATAGGCATCGCCTTGGTCGGCGGCCTTGCTGTACCAGCGAACGGCTTCTTTGTAGTTGCGCGCCGTGCCTTTGCCTTCTTCGTACATGACGGCCAGATTGTATTGAGCATCCAGGTTGCCCTGGATGGCGGCTTTCTGGTACCAGGCGAATGCCTGATCACGGTCCTGGGGCACGCCGGTTCCTTCATCGTAGAGGACGCCGAGGTTGTATTGGGCGGGCGCATAGCCCTGCTCCGCGGCTTTTCGGTACCAGTTGGCGGCCTGGGTTAGGTCTTGTGCAATGCCATCGCCCAGGTTATACATGAGTCCCAGGTTGAACTGGGCTTCGGGGATGCCCTGTTCCGCGGCCTTGCGGTACCAGCTGGTTGCGGCTGCCTTGTCGGTAGGAACCCCCCGGCCATGGTCATAGAGCACGCCCAGTTTGAACTGTGCCGCTCCCACCCCTTGTTCCGCCAGAGGCTTCCACAGGTTCAGGGCTTTTTGCAGATCGCCTGCTTTTTCTGCTGCAAGGGCTTCCTGTATCTGCTGGACGTTGTCCGCCCGGGAGGCGAGACTGAACAGCAAAGCGATGACTATAAAGAGTATCCGTAGGGTCATGGGTCTGGGTATCCTTTGTGTTGTGGGGTATTTCGTCCATTGTTCATGGGGGTATGCCGGGCAGATTATGGCATATGAGCTGCCAGCCTCTTTCATCCCGGGCAAAGCGGCTGAAACCAGCGTTGTCCACTTTGACCCGATACCAGGCGGCAGGCGGGGCCTGCAGCACATGGCCCAGGGTGGCGCGAATGACGCCGGCGTGGGCCACCACCAACACCCGCTTTCCCGCATGAGTGCTGGCCGTGCGCTCCATGGCCCCCGCCACCCGCCGTCCAAAATCCAGCAGGTCTTCTGCGCCCGGCGGCCGGTTGTTTACGGGGTCGGCGTAGAAGGCGGCGTATTCCCCCGGGGCCTGCTGCTGGATGTCCACCGGGCTGCGTCCCTCCCAGCTGCCGAAGCCCACTTCCCGGAAATCCTGTTCCACGGAGACTGGCAGGCCATGCTTTTTCCCTAGGGCCAGGGCGAAGGCATGACAGCGTTGCAGGGGCGAGCTGACCAGCTGGTCCCAGGCGCGGCTTTCGCCCACGGCCTGCCACATCTGCCGCCAGCCTTTCTCACTCAGGGGATCGTCGATGGCCGCGCCCCGGTAGAGGCGGCCGCCTTCGGGTTCGCCGTGGCGGATGAAGTCGATGAGGGTCACAACCAGCGCACCAGGTAGTACAGGCGCAGGCCCTCGGAAGAAGGCGAAGGGCCGTACACCAGGGCGGCGTACAGCCCCTTTGCGGGCTGGGCGGCTTTGATGGCTTCGCCCTCGCTTTCCATGAGCGTGACACAGCCTTCGGGAAAACGCTGGCGGGACTGGCGCTTGGTCAGCACCAGGGCAGGGTGTTGTTGCAGGCTGGTGGAGCCGGGGTCCATGACGATGGGTTGCATGATGCTTGGCTGTCTGGTGTGGGTTGCTACTGATGATACTCAGTGCAGGAAAAGATGGCGAGAGGGAATACAGGGAAGTCTGGGTCAGGCTATCCAGAGCAGAACCGCGTAACGTGAAGCTTTGCCCAGGGCGATGTAGAGGGCAGACCAGGGCAGGGAAATCCGCGCCCAGCCTGCCGCCAGGCACAGGGGATCGCCAATGATAGGCAGCCAGGACAGGAGCAGCAGGGGAGCGCCGTGTTTTTCCAGCCAGTTCAGAGCCTGGCGCTGGCGTGGTTTGTGCAATCCGGCTTCGGGAAAACGGTAACGCAGCCAGCGGCCCATGGCCCAACTGGTCAGGCCACCCAGGGTGTTGCCCAGGGTGGCCACGGCCAGCAGGGTAAGGAAGGCATGTTCCTGTTGCAGGTTCAGCCACAGCAACAGGGCTTCAGAGCCGCCGGGGAGCAGGGTGGAGGCGAGAAAGGATCCTGCAAACAGGCTCCACAAGCCCGGGTCAGTCATGGATACGGGGCGCCAGAACCAGGAGCACCGGGCCGGGAGATTCCAGCACGCTCAGTTTCAGATCATCATGGGCCATGGCGGTCATGGCCGCCTGTACCGCCAGGCTCTCTTCCTGTCCCCCCGCATGGCCACGATAGGCCAGAACGCTGATGATACCGCCGGGGGCCAACACGCGGCGGGCCTGCTCCAGGGCGGCCAGGGTGTTGTCCCGGCAGGTGATGGTGGTCTTGTCGCTGCCGGGCAGATAGCCCAGATTGAACATGACCGCCTGGATGTGCTGGCGGCTTTGCGGGGGCAGGCTGTTTTCCAGGTGTTCGTGACCCCGGTGAACCAGGGTAACTCTCCGGGACAGCCCGGCTTCTTCCAGGCGCGTGGCCGTGGCCGCCAGGGCCTGGGGCTGGATGTCGAAGGCAAAGACTTTGCCCCTGGGACCCAGAGTCCGGGCCAGGAACAGGGTGTCGTGGCCATTGCCCGCCGTGGCGTCCACCGCCTGGCCGCCGGGCCTCAGGTATTCGCTCACGATACATTGGGCCTTTTGGGTGAGACGCATCAATGCAACTG
>JALWRH010000121.1 GCA_026994195.1 Sedimenticola sp.
GGGATCTGGTTCGTTTTCGCGGGTTGGTGGGGATTGGCTTCGCCGCGTCCTGCATGATGCTTACTGCTTCAGTGTTGTTTTTATTGCCGGAGCAGATCGTGGCCATCTACACCCGGGATGCAGCTGTCAGGGCGTTGGCAGTGCAGCTGCTGTTCATGGCTGCCGTGTTTCAGCTGTCCGATGGAATTCAGATCAGCGCCAATGGTGCTTTGCGCGGCATGAAGGACACGCTTTTTCCCATGGGCGTCACTCTGGGGGTGTACTGGCTCATAGGGCTGCCCTTGTCCTGGTATCTGGGCTTCGAACGTCATATCGGACCCCAGGGGCTGTGGATGGGGCTGGTGGCGGGGCTTACTCTGTCGGCGGTACTGCTGGTATGGCGCTTCCTGGTACTGAGTCCCCGGCCAGCAGTGTCAGTTCCCGCCAGCGATTGACAATGATGCAGAACAGCTCTGCTGTTTTTTGCGTATCGTAAAGCGCGGAATGGGCTTCAGCGCTGTCCCACTCCATACCAGCAGCGGCGGCGGCCTTGGCCAGCACGGTTTCGCCATAGGCCAGTCCCGCAAGGCTGACCGTATCGAAGGTGCTGAAAGGATGAAAAGGATTCCGTTTGATGCCGGTCCTTTCAACAGCAGCGTTGATAAAACCCAGATCGAAAAAGGCATTGTGCCCTACGAGAACTGCGCGCTTGCAGTTGTGTGCTTTGACAGCCTGTCGGACGGGTTTGAAAATGGTTTCCAGGGCTTCTTTCTCGGTTTTGGCAAAACGGAAGGGATGATCGGGATCTATGCCTGTAAAGGCCAGGGCTTTGGGATCCAGGTTGGCGCCAGGAAAAGGCTTCACATGAACGCTCTCTGTTGCCCCAGGAATGAGCCGCCCTTCGTCATCCATGTCGATAACCACGGCGGCAATTTCCAGCAGGGCATCAGTGCGGGCGTTGAAACCGCCGGTTTCAACATCCACCACGACGGGCAGAAAACCACGAAAACGCCGGTCTATGGTAAAAAGGTTCTCTGTGTTCATGGGGAAAGGATATAGCATGCATCCGGGAATGGAAATCAGCGTATGACGGTTGATCGTCATCTGTATTGCTACCGGGTGAATATTGATACACTGTACAGCCCGTGCAGGAAAAATTTTATGGAGGCAGAACGAATGATAACGATTGGAAACGGGTTGATGAGGCTTGTTCTTCTGGCATCGTCGTTGTTCCTGTCTGCCTGCGCCACTACCCAGGGGCCGGATCCCTGGGAGCCTTTCAACCGGAGCATGTACAACTTCAATGAGAAATTGGATGAGTACGTGGCCAGGCCTTTGGCCAAGGGGTATCGTGCTATCACTCCTGATCCCGTGGATAGAGGCATTACGCGATTTTTTGCCAATCTGGATGATGTTCAGGTGGCGCTGAACAATCTGCTTCAAGGCAAACCCGGACAGGCGGTTTCCGATGTTAGCCGGGTGCTTGTCAATTCCACCATTGGTCTGCTGGGTTTTCTCGATCCTGCCAGTGATTTGGGATTGGAGAAACACGAGGAAGATTTTGGCCAGACCTTGGGAAAATGGGGATTTGCCAGTGGACCTTACCTGGTGCTGCCGGTTATTGGTCCCAGCAATATTCGTGACACGGTGGGTTTTGCAGGAGATTGGGTGGTCAACCCCATCTACCGGCGCGTCGACAGCGCCACTGTGAGTTGGAGCCTGTATGGTATTCGCTACGTAGACCGCAGAGCGGATCTTCTGGGCGCCAGCCGGGTTCTGGAGTCTGCTGCCATGGATCCCTACAGTTTTGTCAGAGACTCCTATCTGCAACGTCGTCACCACCTGATATCCGATGGAAAGTCTGAGGATGAATCCGACGATTTCTTTATAGAGTAACCCTATGGCCAATAGGGAAAAAATTGTGAAATTCGATTGACTATATAAGCAAAAAAGCAAATACTAAAACTTAAGAAAGCCGAGTCGTAAATAGAGTAGCTTTCTCGATGGGAATTAACCCGCGAGGTTTAGAGTCTGTCGGGTGTTTCCCGAATCATGTTTCATCGAATAGGAGAGATATCCATGAAAAAGATGATCAAAGTTGCTGCAGTAGCGGCTCTGGTTGCTGCTTCTGCTTCTGCATCCGCCTGGTGGGGCGGTCCGTGGGGTGATCGCGGCTGGCACAACAACGCCTGGGATGATGCCTGGGATGGCTGGGGCGATGGCTCCGGCGATTTCAGCTTCGGTTTCAGCGGCAATGCCCGGGGTTCCGGCTATGGCCGTGGATATGGCTACAATCGTTACTACGATTATTATGGCCCTTACGGTTATCCTCCCTATGGTTATGCGCCTTATGGCTATGCGCCTTATGCGCCTCCCGCTCCTCCGGCGCCCGCGCAGCCTCAGGCGCCCGCGCAACCTGCCAAGTAAGTCACCGATTTACTTGAGAAAGAAAAGCCGTAACCCTCCATGGGTTGCGGCTTTTGTATTCATGAATGAATGGCGCTTGCAACTGCTCCTGCATTCAGCCTCCTTTCACACAAATGCATATGGATTATGGTATTTGCAGGGTTCCGAAAGAACTCCATTGCTTTGGTGTGGTATGTCCTATACTCAAAGACACCTATTATGAATTGCTGCGTGTTGCGAATAATCAATGCAAGATGCTGTTTTCACGTGTAAACATATACATATAAGAAAACAAGAAATCGCCTGACGTAGGTTCCTCTCGAACAAGCAGCATTTATCCGGGGCGGAGCAAGGCAAGAGATCGAATCTTTTAACCTTGTAATCGGAAGAGTGCGATGGACGCCTATACCATAGCCAACGTGCTGAATCGAATGCCTGTTTTCCAGGGATTGGATCCAGATATGTTGTACAGGCTTTCCATGGGCGCCAAGGAAATCGTGGTGGATAAGGGAGAGCGTGTTTTTCAAAAGGGAGACCGCGCCCATGGTTTCTACTTTGTCATTGAAGGGAAATTCAAACTGGCGTTCATTTCCTCCCGGGGAACAGAAAAGGTCGTGGAAATCGTTCACAAGAACCAGAGCTTTGGTGAAGCGGTCATCCTGGCCGACAGCCTCTGGCCATATTATTCCCAGGCACTTCAGGACAGCCGCCTGCTGTATGTTTCTTCATCAGCGTTTCTTGAGGTAGTGAGCGCGGAACGCACTGCCGCCGATCTGCTCCTGCGCAACATGGCTCGCCGCCTGTCACAGCTGTTTTCTGATATGGAAGCCTTTTGTCTGATGACTTCCAAGGAGCGGGTAGTGGGGTATTTGTTGCGCGAGATCGAGCAAAAACGTCAGCATGGCAATGCAGACATGGTGGTGGAGCTGCCGGATACCAAAGCAAATACGGCCTCTCTTCTCAATTTGACACCGGAGACTTTTTCCCGGGTCATACATACCCTGGAACGGGAAGAAATCATCTCTGTCTCGCGGCGTAATGTGGTTGTACTGGATCTGCCGCGATTGCAGCAGGGCGGAGGGTGTTGAGCGCCTGATCCGCATTGTTCCCAAATCCAGCAGGCCTGGTCCGAATACCCTCAGCGTCTCAGGGAAGTGTGAAGTGTACATTAGATCCCACTAATATTATACTTTGCTGATTGTTGCCCATTTACTGCTGCGGACTCGAATCATGCTGGATCCCCTTGAATACAACGATCAGGACCTGGGAGGGGTGGAGGTCAAGAACACCACCTGCTACATGTGCGCCTGCCGTTGCGGCATCCGTGTCACCCTGCGTGATGGCGAGGTCCGCCATATCGAGGGCAATCCTGAGCATCCCCTGAACAAGGGGGTGATCTGCGCCAAGGGCGCCTCGGGCATCATGAAGCAGTATTCACCTGCCCGCCTGACCAAGCCCCTATTGCGTCGTGCCGATGCCGAGCGGGGTGAGTCGAAATTCGAGGAGATCTCCTGGGAAAAGGCCTTCGACATCATGGAAGAGCGTCTGGGACGGATTCGCAAGGAAGATCCGCGCAAGTTCGCCCTGTTCACCGGCCGCGACCAGATGCAGGCCCTGACAGGCATGTTCGCCAAGCAGTTTGGCACCCCCAACTATGCCGCTCACGGCGGTTTCTGTTCCGTGAACATGGCAGCGGGCCTGATCTACACCATTGGCGGCTCGTTCTGGGAATTTGGCGGACCGGATCTGGAGCGGGCCAAGCTGTTCGTGATGATCGGCACTGCTGAAGATCATCATTCCAATCCCATGAAGGTGGAACTGTCCAGGTTCAAGCGCCGGGGCGGACGTTTCATTTCCATCAACCCTATCCGCACAGGTTACTCCGCCATTGCCGATGAATGGGTGCCCATCAAGCCAGGCACTGACGGGGCGCTGATCCTGGCCATCATCCGTGAACTCATCCAACAGGGACTGTATGACCGGGAATTCCTGGTGCAGTATTCCAATGCGGCAGAACTTGTCATAGACGATCCTTCCCGGGACGACCACGGCCTGTTCAAGCGCGTGGAGATGCACATCGAGGAAGGTTGTTTCGACCCTGAGAACAAGCTCTGGTGGGACAGGGATCTGGACGTGGCCATGGGCACCCACACGCCGGGTTGCGATCCTTATCTGCTGGGTGAGTTCGAGCTGGAGGACGGCACCCCAGTCAAGCCGGCCTTTCAGCTTCTCAAGGACCGGGTGGAAGACTATACCCCGGAATGGGCGGAAGGCATCACGGGCATTCCTGCCGAAACCATTCGCCGCCTGGCCCATGAAATGGGCGTCACCGCCAGGGACCAGAAAATCGAGCTGCCTATTCAATGGACGGATTGCTGGGGCAACGATCACGATACGGTCAAAGGCAACCCCGTGGCTTTTCATTCCATGCGTGGCCTGGCGGCCCATTCCAACGGTTTTCACAGCATCCGCGCTTTGGGCATACTCATGACCTTGCTGGGCACCATCGACCGCCCCGGCGGTTTCCGCCACAAGGCGCCTTTCCCGCGCCCCATCCCGCCTTGCCCCAAGCCCCCCAAAGGGCCGGAAGATGTGCAGCCGGAAACGCCTCTGAATGGCATGCCCCTGGGCTGGCCTGCTGATCCCAATGACCTGTTCGTGGATGAGGAGGGTGAAGCAGTACGTCTGGACAAGGCCTTTTCTTGGGAATATCCGTTGTCGGTACACGGCCTGATGCATAACGCCATCACCAACGCCTGGCGTGGCGATCCGTACAAGATCGACACCCTGCTGCTGTTCATGGCCAACATGGCCTGGAACTCATCCATGAACACCAGCAAGGTGCGCGAGATGCTGGTGGATAGGGATGAAAACGGCGACTACAAGATTCCCTTCATCATAGTTGCTGACGCCTTCCAGTCAGAAACCGTGGCATTCGCTGACCTGGTGCTTCCGGATACCACCTATCTGGAACGTCACGACGCCATGTCCATGCTGGACCGGCCTATCTCCGAATACGACGGCCCTGTGGATTCCGTGCGTATTCCCGTGGTGCCGCCCCGGGGCGAATGCAAGCCCTTCCAGGATGTGCTCATTGAAATGGGCAGCCGTCTGAAGCTGCCGGCCTTCGTGGACGAGGAAGGCAAGCGCAAGTTCCGCGATTACCCGGATTTCGTGGTCAATTTTGAAACCTCGCCGGGCTCCGGCATTGGTTTCCTTGCCGGCTGGCGGGGTAAGGGTGGTGAGAAATTCCTCAAAGGGGAGCCCAACCCGCGCCAGTGGGAAATGTACGCCAAGAACAACTGCGTGTTCCACTACAAGCTGCCCCGTTCGTACCAGTACATGCGCAACTGGAACAAGGGCTACCTGGAGTGGGCGCGGGCCCACGCCATGACCCGTTATGCCGAGCCCATCACCGTGCATCTGTATTCGGAGGTGCTGCAGAAATTCCGTCTGGCGGCTCAGGGCAAACGCCCCGGCAAACAGCCCCCGGAGCGCTTGCGCAAGCGGGTGGAAACCTACTTCGATCCTTTGCCTTTCTATCATGAGACCCTGGAATCCCGGCTCATCGATACCCAGACCTATCCCTTGAATGCCCTGACCCAGCGGCCTATGGCCATGTATCACTCCTGGGACAGTCAGAACGCCTGGTTACGGCAAATTCATACGCACAACTACCTGTTCGTGAATCCGCACTTGGGCAAGGTCAACGGTTTCCATGACGGGGACTGGGTGTGGATCGAGTCGCCCCATGGCAAAGTGCGCTGCATGGCGCGTTTCTCCAATGCGGTGGAGCCGGGTACAGTCTGGACCTGGAATGCCATTGGCAAGGCAGCCGGCGCCTGGGGGCTGACACCCAAAGCCAATGAGTCCCAGAAAGGCTTTCTGCTCAATCATGTGATTTCCGAAGAGCTGCCAGAATGCGAAGCCGGGGAGCATATGTCCAACTCCGATCCCGTTACCGGCCAGGCAGCCTGGTTCGATGTGCGCGTAAAGGTGTACAAGGCAGGCCCCGAGGAGCCGGAGATATCGTCTCCTCAGTTCGTACCCCAGAAACCCGTGCCCGGACAGCAGGTGCGCCGGGGCCGCTGGCAGGCCTATTTTGCCGGCAAGTTCCGTAAAAAGGCAGGTATCTCAAAATGACACAAATGGCCCTGGTGATTGACTTGAACGTGTGCGTAGGCTGCCATGCCTGCGTGACCTCCTGCAAGGAATGGAATACCTCCGGCTGGGCCGGTCCTCTGACGGATCACCGCCCCTACGACAAGGACCCCACGGGGACTTTCTTCAACCGGGTGCAGACCTTCGAAGTAGGGGAGTTTCCCCGCACGGAAACCGTGCATTTCCCCAAGAGCTGCCTGCACTGCGAGGAGCCGCCCTGCGTGCCTGTCTGTCCTACAGGCGCATCCTACAAGCGGGAGGACAATGGCGTAGTGCTGGTGGACTATGACAAGTGCATCGGCTGTAAATACTGTTCCTGGGCCTGTCCCTACGGTATGCGGGAACTGGATGAATATCAGAAGGTTATGAAGAAATGCACGCTGTGTATCGACCGCATCGCCAATGACACCTTGCCTGAGGCTGAGCGCAAGCCCGCCTGCGTGTTGGCCTGTCCCACCAGTGCCCGCCTTTTCGGTGACGTGCATGATCCTGACTCGGAAGTCTCCATGGCCATCCGTGAACAAGGGGGGTACCAGCTCATGCCTGAATGGGGTACCAAGCCGGCCAACCACTACCTGCCACGGCGCAAGACCCGCATCCAGATCTTCGAGGACGAACTGGAGCGGGCGGACAACCCGTTGAAGAAGGAAGCTCCGCTTCCCGCAGCGGAAGGCGAAACCCTGGACGACGTTTCCTTCTGATCAAGCGCTTATTCGGAGAACTGTATGCATCCCGCATTTTCGGTCATATTCCTCACCACCCTTATCGGTGTTGGCCAGGGACTGTTCCTGGCCCTGGTCACGGGACAGGTTTACTCCCTGGCCAATCTGCTGCAGCCCCAGGACAGTATCCGTTTTTATGCCATGGGATCGGCACTTAGTCTGATGTTTCTCGTGGCAGGCCTTTTGGCTTCGTTCTTTCATTTGGGCCACCCCGAGCGTGCCTGGCGCTCTGCTGCCAAGTGGCGAACCTCCTGGCTTTCCCGTGAGATCATTGTGCTGCCACTGCTGATGCTCTTTGTCGCTCTGTATGGCCTGGTGCATTACTTTGGCCTGACCACGCCCTTGTTTACCATTCAGGGGGTAATCTCGGTTGATGGTAGCCTGATTCTTGGTGTGCTTGGCGCTCTTGCGGCTTTTGCTCTGTATTTCTGTACCGCCATGATCTATGCCAGTATCAAGTTTATAGAGGAGTGGCATAGTCCGCTCACCTTGATCAACTTCACCCTGTTTGGTTTGTCTTCAGGGTTTATGCTGGCGGCAGCCTTTTCTGCCTGGAGTGGTGTGGATCTGGTGGGTTTCTATGGAACCTGGGCGGTGATTTTTACCTTTGCGGCCGGTGTGAGCCGCTGGCTTTCATTGCGCCGTAATCACAATCTGGTGCATAAAAGCACACTGCAGACAGCTATCGGTATCCGCCACAATCAGATCGAGCAGAAGTCACAGGGATTCATGGGGGGCTCCTTCAACACCCGCGAGTTTTTTCATGGCGCCTCAGCAGGGACTGTCCGGCTGGTTTATGGATTCTTCCTTCTGGCGGTGTTCGTATTGCCGGTGTTGCTGCTGGGCGCCTCCTACTGGCTGGCTTCGCCCTACCTGCCTGTAACGGCCTTTGTGGTGCAGTACCTTGGGTTGATGGCTGAGCGTTGGTATTTCTTTGTCGAAGCTCAGCATCCCCAGAACCTCTACTACCAGTCCATGGCTTGATGGTTGCCGGTTCGATTAAGAATCCTTCAACTGTAGAAGCTCAAAACAAAGTTTCCCGCTTCTTTCATTTTCAATGGCTTGCACTACTGAAAATGATGGTGCTTCCTTGAGGTTCAAAGACACCGGTCGGTGGCTACAGGAATTTTGTTAGGATGTTCTTGTCTAAGCTAAACAATGTCCTGTGAAGTTTGGGACATACTTTTCGTGAAACCTGAAACAAGGAGTTACAGAATGACAAAAATGAAAGTGCGTGGAATCTTCATCAGCCTCCTGTTACTGGTGTTTTCAGCGGGCCAGGTTTGGGCGGACGAGTGCCAGGATGCTGTTCAGTTATTCCAAAAAGCCGGTGACAGCGCCCGTTTCTTTGACAACAGCTATGGCTATGCCGTGTTTCCCAGTATCGGAAAAGGAGGCATCGGCGTGGGCGGGGCCTATGGAAAGGGATGTGTCTATGCTCAGGGACGCAAGGTGGGAACTGCAACCATGACCCAGGTCAGTATTGGCTTTCAACTGGGAGGAGAGGCTTATACGCAGATCATCTTCTTCCAGGACAAGCGGGCCTTCGAGGAATTCACCAGTGGCAATTTCGAGTTTAGCGCCAACGCCCAGGCCGTGGCCATTACCGCCGGTGCTTCTGCCAGCGCATCCACAGCAGGGAACTCTGCGGGTGTCAGTGGTGGACAAAATGATGCCAAGACAGTTGGCGCCAGCTATAACAAGGGCATGGCGACTTTTGTTATTGCCAAGGGTGGTTTGATGTATGAAGCTTCGCTCGCAGGGCAGAAATACAAGTACCAACCCCTGGGCCGTTAACGGGACAGGATGAGGCGGCTGATTCTTTTTCGGCATGGCAAGTCCGATTGGGATGCCGATTTTCGCAGTGATCATGAAAGACCGCTGAACGGGAGAGGCGCCCGCTCGGCGCGTTTAATGGGAAAGCTGTTGGCGAAAACTGGTGAAACTCCCACGTTGGTGCTGTCTTCCACCGCAGTGCGGGCTACAAGCACCGCGCAGGCGGCTATCAAGGCCGGAAACTGGGATGTAGAGTATCGTCAGGATCACTCGCTCTATGGCGCTTCGCCTTCTTCCATGCTTGAGTATATCAGGGCGTTGCCTGATCGACATGGCAGCGTCATGCTCGTTGGGCATGAACCCACATGGTCGGGGCTGGTGTCCGCCTTCACGGGTGCCCACGCGCGTGTGCCGACGGCGTCAATGGTTGGCATGCGCTTTTCCTCGGCGCGTTGGGTGGATGTGAGGTTTGATGGCGGTGAACTCCTGTGGTTGCTGAAACCCCGACTGTTTGAACATTTTCCCTTGTAGGCAGAGGGGCAATAATCCTGTCTGCGAATTCTTGCAGATTGTTACAATAGGCTTTCCTTGAGCCAGCCAGCCTTGTCTAGTGAAAAAACCCGAATTGCTTTCCCCTGCCGGTACACTGCGTAACATGCGCTATGCCTTTGCCTATGGTGCTGATGCTGTATATGCCGGTATGCCGCGCTATAGCCTGAGGGTGCGCAACAATGATTTCCAGCACGAGAATCTTGCTACGGGCATAGCCGAGGCGCATGCGCTGGGCAAGCAGTTCTTTGTGGCGGCCAACATCATGCCTCATGGCGCCAAACTGGGAACTTTCATGGACGACATTCGCCCGGTAGTGGAGATGGGGCCGGATGCCTTTATCATGGCGGATCCCGGGCTGATCATGAAAGTGCGCGAAGCCTGGCCTGAGCTGCCTGTGCACCTGTCCGTGCAGGCCAACACCATGAATGCCTGGAGTGTGGCTTTTTGGAAAAGCCTGGGACTGACACGGGTGATCCTGTCCCGGGAACTGTCCCTGGATGAGATCGAAGAAATCCGCCAGGCCTGCCCGGATATGGAAATCGAGGTGTTTGTTCACGGCGCCCTGTGTATCGCCTATTCCGGGCGTTGCCTGTTGTCCGGTTATTTCAATCACCGGGACGCCAATCAGGGAACCTGCACCAATGCCTGCCGTTGGGAATACAAGATGAATGAAGTGCCGGGTGTCAGTGTGGCGGAAATGGGTCGCCATCCCAAGGCGGATCAGGTCTACTATATTGAGGAGCCCAACCGGCCAGGGGAGTTCATGCCTATCGAGGAAGATGAGCATGGCACCTATATCATGAATTCCCGGGATTTACGGGCGGTGGAGCATGTACAGCGCCTGGTGGAAATCGGTGTGGACTGCCTCAAGATAGAAGGGCGCACGAAGTCCCATTACTACACCGCTCAGGTGACCCAGATCTACCGCCAGGCTATCGATGATGCGGTGGCCGGCAGACCCTTCGACAAGGCTTTGATGGGAGCCTTGGAGAGTCTTGCCAACCGGGGTTACACAGATGGTTTCTTTCAGCGTCATGAAACCCAGGAACTGCAAAATTATCGCCAGGGAGCCTCACTGGCCAGTCGCTCACAGTTTGTTGGAGAAATACTGGAGCAGGCAGATGGCTGGGCGCTGGTGGAAGTCAAGAATCGTTTCGAGGTGGGTGATGAACTCACCCTGGTCAGCCCTGAAGGCAACCAGGTATTCCGTCTGGACTCCATGAGGAACCGTGAAAACGAGGATCTGCAAGTGGCGCCAGGAAGCGGATGGCAGGTGCGTATTCCGCTTCCACGCCATACTCAAGATTACTCTCTGCTCACACGGACACTTTCCGGGAAGGTTTGATTTTCATTAAGGATAGGGGCATCTCAACTGCGTTAAAATGAATTAATACATTGTTCAGGGATCTTTGATTCATTTTGGATGTATTGCTGCTCGCCATGAAATTTTCATGCTCAAGATGGCACATTGTGGTTCGTGACCGGATTGTTGCCAGCATTTATCAGAAAAGAAGCTGATAATTCTGCTGGATCAGCAATTGTTTAATGAACAGAATCGAGGTTCCCTCACTGCAAAGGGGAGTTGTGTTGATGCGGATGAAAAGAGGCTTGATGCTTGTTGTCCTGGCTGTTCTGGGTGCTTGTATCCCGGCGGTCTCGTCGTTTGCCGTGTCTGTGACAGAAGATGTGCCTCGGGGCGGCGAAAGGATGGAGCTGGGTATTTCCGAATACAAGAATATCGGCAACAAGGGGAAGGTGGACAACCCGGTTACCGAACTGGACAAGGACAAGCAGCGCAAGTTCACCACTGATCACACCAGACTCAAGGAGTTGCAGGGGCCGTTCAATAGCGGCCCGGAAGTTACCCGCGCCTGCCTGGGCTGCCACAATACGGCTGGCCATCAGTTCGTAAAAAACAAGCACTGGACCTGGAAATATACCAACCCTGTTACCGGCCAGAAACTGGGTAAGAGTATTCTCATCAATAACTTCTGCACCAATGCCCGGGGCAATGAAGGTATGTGCGCCCAGTGCCATGCGGGCTACAACATGAAAGACAGCAACTATGACTTCACTAATGAAGAAAACATAGACTGTCTGGTCTGCCATGAGTCCACCGGAACCTACTACAAGACCCCGCCTACCCGGGGCAACAAGGCCTGCGCCGTCATGTTTGAAGGGCAGAAGCCCATTGACTGGGTGAATGTGGCTCAGCATGTACGCCTGCCAGCACGCAGTAACTGTGGCGCTTGTCATTTCTTTGGTGGAGGTGGTGACAACGTCAAACACGGTGACTTGTCTTCTGTACTCTTTCATCCACCCCGGGATGTGGATGTGCATATGTCGGAAGATGGTGAAAATTTCGCCTGTATCATCTGCCATGTGGGTGAGGGGCACGAATGGGCCGGCAGCCGCTACAACATGATTGCCAAGGATGAAAAGGAACATGCCAGGCCCAAACCGGGAATGGAGCGGGAGACAGCGACCTGCGAAAGCTGTCACGGGGACAAGCCTCATCCCCTGAGCGTGAAGGGCTTAAAACTGAACGATCACGTGGATCGGGTGGCCTGTGAAAGCTGCCATATTCCCGCATTTGCCCGGGGAGGGGTTGCCACCAAGGTGGATTGGGACTGGCGTACGGCGGGACGGCTGAAAAACGGGGAAGGTTACAAGGAAGAAGGTTACCAGCAGGGTAACGGAGAATGGCGTCATACCTATAAATCCATCAAGGGCAGTTTCAAATACGCCGAGAACGTGGTGCCTGTATATCGCTGGTTCAATGGCGTGATGCGTTATACCACCATAGAAACCCATTTTGATCCCAACAAGCCTGTTGAAATCAATCATTTTACCGGTGGTCCTCAGGATGCGGATTCACGTATCTGGCCCTTCAAACGCATGCATACCATACAGCCCTATGACAAGGGCAACAATACCCTGGTCTATATGCACCTCTGGGGCAATGATGATTCGGCCTTCTGGGGAAACTATGATTTTGCCAAGGCCATCAAGGTGGGTATGGAACAGAATGGCGTTCCCTATAGTGGTGAGTATGGCTTTATCGACAGCTATTCCTGGTGGCCCATCAATCATATGGTGGCGCCAAAAGAAAACGCCCTGGCTTGTGATGAATGCCACGCCAAACAAGGACGGCTCAAGGAATTGACAGGCTTTTACATGCCGGGCCGTGATGCCCCACGGTGGCTGGATATGCTGGGCCTGCTTATGGTTGTGGGTTCTCTTGGAGGGGTAGCGGGTCATGGCCTGTTGCGCATATTGTTGGCCTGGAGGAGGAAGCACTGATGCCGGTTCGCAAGGTAAGAATTTTCGATGGCTTCGAGCGGTTCTGGCACTGGACCCAGATGGCGCTCATTTTCACGCTTTTGTTCACGGGCCTGCGCATCCATGGTGTGCATGGCTGGTTGAATTTTGATCAGGCTGTGAAGGTTCATACCTTGTCGGCACTGGGTTTGATGCTGTTGTGGGTGTTTGCCATCTTCTGGCACCTGACTACTGGCGCCTGGCGTCAGTACCTGCCGACTACAAATGGTCTGTGGCCGGTGATGCGTTACTACGCCTGGGATATCTTTCAGGGTAAACCTCATCCCTACCGCAAGCATCTGATGCGCAAGCACAATCCTTTGCAGGCCATGACCTATGCGGCACTGAAGCTGTTGTTGTTCCCCGCCATCTGGGTGTCCGGTCTGGCCTACCTGTTCTATAACTACTGGCAGCAGGGTGTCAGCAGTCCCTGGCTCTACTGGGTGGCCAACATCCATGTGCTCAGCGCTTACGCCATCCTCACCTTTGTAATCATTCATGTGTACATGCTCACAACCGGAGGTTCTTTCACTCATCATCTGATGCCTATGATCAGCGGGTATGATGATGTTGAGCTCACGGAGGCAGAGCTGGCATATCTGGAGCAGGATGAGCCGGGACGCTTGAAGAAGGAAAACGTTTCGGGTTGAGAGGCCCCAGCCCGGTCTTGCTGCGGCTGACATCGACTGCACCTCAACGGCCTGTGACTGTGAACAGGTCCATAATTTCTTTTGCTTGATCCAGGTTTAACCTTTGGATTGTTTCCGGTGCTATTCTGTACTTCCCTGGTGTAACAATATCAATTCACAAAGGAGTCTCTGACTGACCCGGGCATTTCAACTGCTCAGTATTGGAATGGACCAGAGTCTCCCGTCAAAAAAACAATGGAGCAACAATAAATGTCGAAAAAAATGGTTTTTTCCTTCAGGGAAGGGGACGGCAAGAACAAACGCCTGCTGGGAGGAAAGGGGGCCAACCTTTGTGAAATGACCCAGATTGGTTTGAATGTGCCGCCGGGGTTTGTGATCTCCACAGAGGCCTGTCTGTCCTATCTCGAATCCAATGATGATGAACTGCCATCCGGCCTGATGGATGAGATCCGGGAGCAGATGGCGGCTGTGGAGGAAGCTACCGGCAAAGGATTTGGGGATGCGGAGAACCCCCTTTTGGTCTCGGTACGCTCTGGCTCTGCCATGTCCATGCCCGGTATGATGGATACCATTCTGAACCTGGGATTGAATGAAAAAACCTTGCAGGGTGAGATATCGCAGACGGGCGATGAACGTTTTGGCTACGATTCCTACCGGCGTTTCATCCAGTTGTTTGGCAAGGTTGCTCTGGATATCCCTGATGAGCTGTTCGATGAACAATTCGAGCAGGTCAAGAACAGCGCTCATGTCACCGAAGATGTCGGGTTGTCGGCAGAGAATCTGAAGGAGATCAGCCAGCGTTTTCTTGCGGTGGTGGAACAAGCTACCGGCAGGCCTTTCCCTGAAGATCCCTATGAACAACTGGAGATTGCCGTCAAAGCCGTATTCCGTTCCTGGATGGGCAAACGCGCTGTGGACTACCGGCGGGAGTTCAACATTACCCCGGATATTGCCAATGGCACGGCCGTGAATGTCTGCACCATGGTCTTTGGTAATCGTGGAGACGATTCCGCCACAGGTGTGGCCTTCACGCGCAATCCCGCCACGGGTGAGAACAAGCTCTACGGCGAATACCTGGTCAATGCCCAGGGGGAAGACGTGGTGGCGGGCATCCGCACCCCCAAACCTATCGACCGCTTGGCGGATGAAATGCCCCAGATGGCCAGGGAAATCGAGGAGTTGCGCCGGAAACTAGAAGCCCATTATCACGAAGTGCAGGATTTCGAGTTCACCGTTGAACGCGGTGTGCTCTACTGCCTGCAGACCCGTAACGGAAAGATGAATGCGGTGGCCATGGTGCGCACCTCCGTGGAGATGGAGAAGGAAGGCCTCATCGACCGGGATCAGGCTTTGCTGCGTATTGCGCCTGATGATCTGGAGCAGATGCTTTATCCCCGTCTCGATCCCAACGCCAGGGTTACGCCTTTGGCCCAGGGTCTGCCCGCTTCACCCGGCGCGGCCAGCGGTCATGTGGTTTTTGATGCCGACCGGGCGGAAGCAGAAGCAAAGAAGGGCAAGACAGTCATTCTGATGCGGGAAGAAACCAAGCCCGAGGATATTCATGGGTTCTTCGCATCCAAAGGCATCCTGACCAGCCGTGGTGGCAAGACCTCTCATGCTGCTGTTGTGGCGCGCGGGATGGGAAAACCCTGCGTAGCCGGGGCGGAAGGCATTTCCGTAGACGTGCAGCTGCGCGAAGCCTTCGTGGGCGACACGGTGATTCGTGAAGGTGATCTGGTGACTATCGATGGTACCAGCGGCAAGGTATATCTGGGAGCCGTGCCCACTGTGGAAGCGGATTTTTCTGCAGAGCTGAATATCCTTCTGGGCTGGGCGGATGAAGTGGCGCGTCTGAGTGTCATGGCCAACGCGGACACGGCTTTGGATGCAGACCGGGCGTTGAAGTATGGTGCCAAGGGTATCGGCTTGTGCCGCACCGAGCGCATGTTCAACACCACGGACCGCCTGCCCGTAGTCATCGAAATGATCATGGCGGAAACGGCCGAGCACCGGAAACAGTCGTTGAACAAGCTGCTGCCCATGCAGCGCCAGGATTTCCAAGAGCTGTTCGAGGTGATGGCGCCGTATCCGGTGACCATCCGTCTGTTGGATCCACCCATCCACGAGTTCCTGCCTTCCGAGCAACAGCTCAAGGATGATCTGCAGTTCCTGCAGCAGTTGCGGGATTCCGTGCGAGGGCTGGAAGTTCTGTCCGGCACGCTGTCTCTGTTGAAGACCAGTGATGCAGACAATGATGAGTATTTCATGCCACAGATGGTGGAATCCCGGCAGGTGGAAGAAGCTATCATCAAGAAGGAAACCATGCTTAAGAAGGTAAGGGCTCTGTATGAAACCAATCCCATGCTGGGACATCGGGGCGTGCGCCTGGGCATCACCTTCCCTGAAATCTACGAGATGCAGATCCGTGCGATTCTCGAAGCCGCCATGGAATGTGACAAGAAAGGCCTGGAGATCCATCCCAAGATCAAAGTGCCCCAGGTGTGTACGGCGCAGGAACTGCTGTACGTCAAGGAAATTGTGGACCGGGTAAGCAGCGAGCTGGAAAAAGAGCTTGGTCACAAGCTGGAGTTCCAGTTTGGCACCATGATCGAAGTGGTGCGCGCCTGCATGCGGGCGGACAGTCTGGCCAAGCAGGCGAATTTTTTCTCCTTTGGCACCAACGACCTGACTCAGGCCACTTTTTCTTTCTCCCGTGAAGATGCCGAGAACAAGTTCCTTCCCCTATATAACGAAAGAGGCATTTTGCAGAACAATCCGTTCGATGTTTTGGATGAGAAGGGCGTGGGGAAGCTCATGGAGCTGGCGGTGCAATGGGGCCGGAATCAGCGCCCGGATCTGGTGGTGGGCATATGTGGCGAACACGGCGGCCACCCGCGTTCCATTCATTTCTGCCATCGTATCGGCCTGGACTATGTATCCTGCTCCGCACCGCGCATACCCGTTGCCAGGCTGGCGGCCGCACATGCTGCGCTCCTGGAATAGGGTCTCATCCTCCGTTGGATGAGGGTGAATCGGAGTTTGTGCCTGCAATGGGTGGAAAACAGTCTGCTGGGATTTCAGGCTTCAGGCCGAAATCCCGCAGGGAGACATCCAGGGCGCATTGCCCCTGAAGCATGTGCAGCAGGGGTGGGCGGGGGTCATCCGTGTGAACTTTTTCGCAGGCTTGTACGCACTGCATGCACTGGGTGCAGGTGAACATTTTACGCTTGATGCTGCGGGGTTTCAGACGCATGGGGCAGGCGTGTTCACAGGAAGCATCGCATTCAGTGCATTGGGAAATGCGCGCCCGGTCGAAACCCACCACCAGGGCTCTCTTGTTGCCCATCCATACCAGGCTCTGGGCCAGACCGATAACACAGCCGAAACGGCAGAACAGATGCCGGGCAGCGGTAAATTCAATGATGAACAAAAAGGTGGCAACGCCAATGAACAGAGCCTGGTTGCGTGTCAGTTCGCCATGGAAGAGGTTGTAATAGATTTCCCGGGGCGGCAGCAGATAGGTCAGCAGAACCACAGCCCAGACAAAGGAGAATCCGGTGATGAGCAGCCCGGTTACCCACCACCATTTTTTCTCCACGTGAATATGGGTGCCGTCTGCCTGATCTTCCGGCAATGCTTCCCTGTCCCAGATGGAAAGCTTGCCTGATGCCTTGCGCATGAAATGGTTGATGGTTTCCACTACGGAAAAATGGGGGCAGAGCCAACCACAATACAGACGTCCCCATTTCCAGGCCACCCAGACACCGGTGCCCACGATTAGCGCCAGGGGCAGAAAAAAACGCAGTCCCATGTTCAGCGCCATTTCCAGGGCGCCGATCTCACCATTCCTGAAAGCATCGATGCCCAGGGTCCAGGGAAAAGTGAGAAGGTAGAAGTGGTTCTCTTCCAGGTCGAAGCGGAACAGATCGAACACTGGTGCGAGAATAAACAGTACAAAGAAACCTGTGCGCCAGGCCAGCCGTTGCCTTTGTGTCTTGTTCACTGCTGTTCTCCTACTGCTGCAGGGTTACCCCGGCAACCAGATATATCGTCTTCAGCCGCCCTGTCTGTGCTGGTGGACCACAACAGCGGGATAAAATGGCGTTGTGGTAAATATGACAGTTATCGCTTCAGGAGTGGCGATTCAGCCGTGATTTGTTTGTGACATTTCTGTGACATCGCGCTCGGGGACAGTCAGCATGTATCCCATGCCAGAAAGCGTGGTGATTTCCAGACCGGGAAGCTTTGGCCGCAGGCGGCGCATGAGTGAGCGCAGGGAAGATGCGCCCACCACCGTGTCTGGCCACACATGAGCCTCTATGTCCGGGGTGACAACGGGCCTGTTGAGGTTGAGAACCAGAATTTCCAGCAACGCCAACTCCTTTCTGCTCAACAATACCGGGTTGTCGTCCCAACTCAGGCTGGCGGGTGAGCGGTAGAAAATATAACCACCGCCCAAAGGGATGGCCGCAGGTCTGGATAGCAGAATTCTGCGGTATTCGCTGAGTTCTTCTTCTGCATGCTGGCGCTTGCGATTGTTCCGGTAAGCCTGAATAAGATTCCCGCAGGTTACCAGGAAAGGATGCAGGGCCGTGGCGATGTCCTGGTCATAGCCGTTTTCCCGGTTGGCAATGCCCACCATACCCAGCAGTTTCCCGCCCCCGTAGAAAGGCAGACCCATAAAAGTCCTGAGAGGTGGATGACCTTTGGGCAGGCCGCCTCTGCGCGGGTCGGTGCCAGGCTGGTTGGAAATCACCCGCTCACCGGTCTTGAGCACACTGCCATAAAGGGAATCCAGCTTCGAGAAGATCATTCCTTTCTGCCGGTTTTCTTCATAGAGCTTGCGGGTGTCTTCATCCCAGGCAATATTGGTGGTGGCGTAGCATTTGACGTAGGGCTGGTTCTTGGCGTCGTAGAATACTTCGCCGATAAAGCCATACTCACTGCCGGTAATGTCCAGCAAGGCTTCCAGCAATCCGTTGAAAAGCACGTAGGGATTGGTTTCGCAGATGTAATGGGACAGCACTGTGGCAATGAGTTCAAGCAGGCGTTTCTCCGGAATTGGAGAGTTGCTTTGATTCCCGGAGGTGTTGTGGTTCACGACCTGTCTTCCATGACCGTGCACAGAATATGGCGCTCCCGGCGCGGCCCGTCGAATTCACAAAAGAAAATATTCTGCCAGGTGGACAGCCCCAGTTTTCCATTTACCAGAGGAATGGTTTCCGAAGGACCAACCAGGCCGGATTTGAGATGGGAATCACCGTTGCCATCCTGGGCGTCATGCAGCCACACCCCTCGGGGAATCAGCTTGCGCAGCAGGTTCACCACGTCGGTCTGTACGCTGTCGTCCCAGTTCTCCTGGATCATGATGGCGCCGGTAGCGCCCTGGGCATAGACATTCACCAGGCCGTGGCTGATACCGCTGGCGGTTACCACGGCTTCCACCCGGGAAGTGATATCCACCAGTACCTCCCGGCGGCTGGTGCTGATGGTGATGATTTCACGCATGATTCCGGAACTGCTCTATCTTTTTCATAAGTTTAGCGTAATGGCTGCCCTTCCAGTAGATCTGCCCACAACCGGCGCAGCGGTAGAATTCCTGGTAGTACTTGCGGGTCAGGGGTTCCAGCTTATCCACAATGGCTTCCTTTGCCACGACCTGGATCAAGCCGTTACAGATAGCGCAACGCCGAAAGGGCTGGATGTCCTGCCAAAGATCGAGGCGTTTGAACACTTCTGGCACCTGGCGATCGGGAAGCACTGTGCGCACCCAGTAGCCCCGGGTGATTTCCCGGCGGAACAGCAGGCGGCGGTCACGCGTCAGTATGATACGTTCTTCCTTCACACTGGTCTGTGCTATTTCTGCATCCAGCAGGTCATTGCGCCAAGCGGTATCGAAACCCAGGAGGCGCAGGTAACGGGCCAGTCTGCCCAGGTTCACATCTACGATGAAGCGGGTTTCACCGTCCAGGGAGTGCCGCGGGAAAACCTCAACCCGATCACCGTCTTGCAGTTGATAACCCGGTTCGACAGATCGCCTGTTGACTTCGAAGTCTCCCACTTCGGAATGGGGCACGCCCAGGGCCTCCACAGGGTCTTTGATGGCGGGATTGCCGGGAAAACTGTAGGGGATGAACTGTTTGCGTTGCTCTGGAAGCAGAAAGTCCTCCAGGCAGTCGTGAAAGCGGAAATGAGCCAGATGGGGTTTCATGTCACCATGATAATCTTTCCGGACTGACTGGCGGTGTGGAAGCGTCCACGGTAGTGATACAGCCTGCCCAGCAAGGGATGCTGCAGGTGGAATTCCATGTGGAAGTGGTCCTCGTCCAGGGCTTTTTCCACGATGATACAGTGTCCCAGTATCAACCATTCCGGAATGGGGAGTTTCACCATGCCCAGTTTCAAAACAAAGTACACCCCTTCATAATGAATCAGGCCATCCGCTACGCGCAGTCGCATCTTCAGCCCCAGGAAGGCGTTTACATATTCGATGATGGCATGATCCCCCGCCGTTTCCCAGCGGCTGTTGAAGGTCATTACCTGGCCATCGGGCAGCTGGATGCGGCGTTTCCAGTGCAGCTGATGGCCATCTATGGTCTTTACCACTTGCGTGGCGAGTGCTTTTCCTCGATGGTTGAACAGAACGCCAAACCAGGACAATAGGTTCAGACAGGCCTGCATGAAAGGAGGATAGACAATATCCAGATGGCCCAGATCCGCGTAGCGCTGCGCCAGATGATGTTTTTTCAGGGCAGGGGGCAACCGTTGCCAGTCGTCCCCCAGAACTTGCTGCATCAGGCATGACGGACTCATGTCAGGCCTCCCGTGGGCTTGAATATCATCAGGAACAGAATGAGGAGCATGCAGCCAAAGGCGGGAACACCCAGCCAGAACCAGTACCGGGCATACAGGTGATAGCGTTCGGGAAGGGGCTGAGCTGTTGCCAGGCTTTGCCAGGAAAGGTCGCGCATGCGGATCTGCAGCCAGATCACGGGCAGCCAGCAAAGGGCGGCCACCGTGTAGAGCAGCAGGCTGATGATGATCCATGGGCTGTGCAACGGCAACCCAAGGACATGCGCCATGCCCAGCCCTGTGATGGGTTGTAGGATGACCGTGGGAAGAGTGAACAGCCAGTCGGCGCGTACCACCAGGCTGTTGACACAGACCAGGCCTGCCAGGTCGCCCCGGCGGTCGGCCATGAACTTGTACCAGGCGCTGCCCAGGCCGGTACCAAACAGCAGCACCAAGCTTAGCAGGTGCAGGTACTTCAGAACCAGATAGCTCATAGGGCATCCTCCGCCGGGCGCAGGGGATGGCCGAGAAAGGCTTCCAGAGGGATGGTGTCCGCTGTGTTGCCCTGCTGCATCATGCGCAGATTGTCCGGGTGCATGAGGGGTAGGATGAAGCGTCCCAGATGTGACAGGCCCAGTACCAGGGAATAGGGCAGGGGCAGAATCCGCGGCGGCCCCTTCCCCTGGTGTTGACGCAGGATGGTCAGCCACTGCGCAAAACTCATGGCCTGAGGGCCTGCCAGATCCAGGCTTCGGCAGCCCTGGCATTCCACGGACAGGGCCTTGTTCACCGTGTCCAGAAGGTCGTCGATGTGGATGGGCTGGATGCGCTGCCGCCCGCCGTCGGCCAGCATCAGCAGGGGCAGGCCCGCCAGGCGCTGAAAAAGCGCCAGGCTGGCGCTGCCCCGACCGATGACCAGGGAGGGACGCAATATGAAGCCGGGCAGATCCAAGCTGCGCAGAACATCGTCCGCGGCTTTCTTGCTGAGCTGGTAGGGGGTGAAGGCGTTTTCATCGGCTCCCAGGGCGGAGATCTGAATCACCCGGGAAACCCCGCAATCCGCGGCGGCCCGGAACAGGGCCGCCGGGGCCTGGTGATGAAGTATCTCGAAGCGGTTGCCGCCGGTTTCGACGATGATGCCCACACTGTTGATCATGGCGTCCTTGTCCCTGGTCAGGGGAAGCCAGTCCTCCGGCCGGTTCATGCGCTTGAAATCCACCCCGTGGTGGCGGTCGGCACAGGTGAGCTTGTGGCCCAGGTTTTCTAGTCTGTGGCGGATATGGCCACCGATGAAGCCGCTGCAGCCGGTGAGCAGTATGTCCATGAGCTGTTCCTCTTGCGCTGTTGGTCTGATGACCAGTCTAGGCAAGAAGGCCCGGCCTGGCTTCCGGAATGATCATTCCGGAGCAATCCGGACTGCGGATTGATCAATGCGCAGGCGGTTTTCTGTGCAGTTCCCGGTATTTGCCCGGTGTCATGCCGGTGATCTCGCGGAAGGCGTCATAGAAAGCGGACTGGGATGAAAAACCGGCCTCCAGGCTCACGGACAGGACCGACAGGGAAGGCTTGTCCAGGAGCAGGCGGCGGGCCTCTTTCACCCGCTGCTCGCGGAGATAGCGGGAAAACCCCATGCCCAAGCGGGTGTTGACCAATTCTGAGAGCTGGGGGTGACTCAGCTTCAAGCGGGCGGCCAGTCCAGCCAGGTTCAGATCAGGTTCACGAAACAGCTGTTCCCGGGACATGAGTGTGTCCAGTTCCTGCAAGATTGCGCTGCAATCGACCTTTTCCAAGGTTGTGTTGGCGTAGGTTTCTCTCGCAGCATTCTGGACTTTTGCAGAAAGCCCGGTTGCCAGGACAAAGGTCAGGGATAACAAAACGAAAGCCAGGCCAATGGCTATGGTGTAGAGCATGAAAAACAGCTGTGTGTGGTTTTGTGGTAATACAAGCCCCAACAGAGTAACGAATATGGCAGTCATAAAAATTCCACCCAGCAACGCAATTTCTCGGTGAAAGTAGGGATGCTGCATGCGCAGGGCGTATAGCTTTGCTGCCAGCCATGTCAGGTAGCCAGCCCCCACCATGAACGACAGGGGAAGGGCAAGATGAAACGGAAGAAATACGGCACCAGCAGGAGGCAGAAGATGCAGTATGACATTGCCGCCCGGTTGCTCTTTGTTGCCCAGTAGAATGGGACGGCTGTACAGGTAAAAGCAGGGCGCCACGCTGAACAACAATACTTTGTATGCAGTGGAGTGCAATTGGGCAGCAGGGTGTTGCAGGTACGAGAAGTGAAACCACTGCAGCCCAGCCAGGGACAGAATCAGACAGATCCCCGCCAGCCGTGCTGTTCCTTTGCTCCCACGCCAAAGAGGAATTCCCACAGGAAAGATTGCAAATAAAGAGAATCCGGCAAACAGGATGGCCAAGTCTTGCATTTTCGTCCAGGCGGGCTGCGTTAGTGCTGAATCATAGCAGGAAAGTCGAGGACTTCCGGGTAAGGCAAGGCACACGGATACACTTCTGCATGCTATGCATTTTCTTCACTATACTGTTTCCGGCTATACTTTCCCTGATTTTGAAGGGGGTTATTACAACTATTGATGGGCAAGTAGCTCACGATCAACCTGAGGCGGATGGTGTTACACAATATGGAATTTCCTGGATACAAGATGACACGCCTGTTGGGAGAAGGCGGGCAGGCAAAGGTATATTTGGCAAAGCAACTGTCTTTCAACCGGAATGTCGCGATAAAAATACTGGATCGCACTGCTTCGGCGGAAGAGGCATATATAGAAAATTTCCTTCAGGAGGCGCGCCTTGTAGCAGGACTGAGCCATCCACATATCATTCCTGTTTATGATTTTGGGAATATCAATGGTCATCTGTATCTGGTGATGGAGTATTGCGTCGGTGGTGATCTGAAAGCTTTGCAGAAATCCGGCATCGTTGCCGACGAGGTATTCAAGATCATGGCAGAAATTGCTTCTGCCCTGGCTTTTTCCCATGACCGGGGAGTTTTCCATCTGGATATCAAGCCCGAGAACATCATGTTCCGTCAGGACAACTCTGCTGTATTGATGGATTTTGGCATTGCCCAGAACAGGGGTAATAAAAGCGTGCAGCAGGAGCAGGGAAAAATCTTTGGTACGCCTTCGTATATGAGTCCTGAGCAATTGCTTTCAGAAGAAACCGATGGACGGGCCGACATTTATGCCCTTGGTATCGTTTTCTACGAGATGCTTGCGGGAAAGCTGCCCTACGAGGCTGGCGATATTGTGCAGTTGGCCAAGAAACATGCGTTCAGTCCCATACCGAAGCTGCCGGCCCAGTTTGGCAAGTACCAGAAAATCTTTGAAAAAATGGTGGCCAAGGACCCGGAAGACCGGTATCAGACTGCTCTTGAAGTCGCTAAGATCTTCCAAAACATTACCAATGGCGTCGATGATCCTGAGGTGCTCAGTGGTGCGGCAGCGGCTACTTATGTCACTTCAGAAAAAGATTCGGCCCTTTCCAAAAGTATTGCTGATATCAAAGATGCCGATTTTCTGCATGATCTGCACCCCCTTTTGGACAAAGGCTGGGAGCAGCGACTGAAAGCAGTTTTTAAGGAACTCAGCCAGGGCAAGCAGGAATACATCTATGAACGGATTCTTGTACCCAAAGGCATTGTGCTGGATGCCAGCAAAACGAATTTTGTTTATGCCCAGATTGACGGCGTAGACAACATAGCCCGGCAGCTTACTTTCAATGCATTGAAAATGCTGTGTTCGAAACTGCAAAGGGTGAAAAAGGATCTGGAGTCCATGAAGGATGTGGTGGCGATTGCCGATATCATGGAAAGCAGTCTCAGCCAGATAGCTGCCTTTGATTGCCAGGACAACATGGAGCTTCAAATGCAGAAGGTCCGGTTGCGCAATGCCTGGGTGAACGATCTCATACAGTATACGGATTCCACGCCATTCGAGATTCCTGACAACCAAAGGGGCCTGGATGTCAATGTAGTGAAAACCTACATGCTGGATGTATTCCTCAGGCACCAGGTACTGGGCTATCGTTTCCGTACTTATTCTGTTGAAAAGCTGAAAGAACACAGGGATCCTTTTCTCAGTGGGATCGTGGCATCAGAGGCTATGGTCCGGCAATGCGAACTGGTGATTGCCGGTGAGTATCTGTTCATGATCGGTACAGTGAAGGACGTCTCCCAGAATCAGTTCTCCATTCGGCGTTTCCTGTCAGAAGAATCGCTGATGGATGGGCAGTATATTTTCTTCAATGCGGTTGCCATTCCCCTGCGCAGGCTGGATTCGAAACAGGTATTGGAGAAATGTAAGTGGAGCATATCCCGCATCTTTACCCTTGAGCGGCAGCTCAGTGCAAGCATTATTGATATCGTAAAAGATATGAACCGGTCGCAGCAGGAAATACTGGCTCCCCTGCTGCAAAAGCATGTTGCAGCCGACGGTACGGATCTCGAGAGCAGTATTGAAAACCGATTGATCAATTATGAGAAAGAACTGACTTTACGCGTGTTAGGCAAACTGGCTTCCGGCGTCAGGATGCTGGCCAAGACTCCTGATGATATGGAATATCTGTTCATCAGTGCGCGAAAGTTGCTTGTGGGAATGGCCGCAGACGTACGCAGCTTTCACATGAAACCTGCACTGTCCTGGAGCCAGGCTGCTGAACAGATGGAGCTGAAAATTATTGCGTATTTGTACTTGATGGAAAAACGTTATGCTTCCCTGTTTGTGTTGGGCAAACCGAAGGATGACGATGCATTGCTGGATCCCAAACAAGCATTGGAGGAGTTCAAGGAAGTCATCACGGAAAGCCAGGTCAAGCTGAAAGCTTCGCAGGAAAAGCTCACACAGGCGCTGGATCGCCAGTCCAGACAGGAAGAGAGTGCAGTGTTCCGCTTGATGTCCGGGTTCAAGGATATGGTAAGCAAGCCAGTGGTTCCCGAGCAAATAGAGTTCGAGATCGAAACCATCAAGAAGGAATGCCTGGTCAACATCGTCAGAACCAGCAAACGTTATACCAAGATCGTGGTTTTTCTGGAGTTCGAGGGTTTGGTGGAACTTGATGAGAGCAAGCGCCACTATGCATTGCCGTCAGGGGAATCAGGCTTGTCGCGGCTGCCTATTTTGATTCAGTTGTACGAGGATTCCAGTATTCTGAATATGGATTCTGTGCTGAACATGCTGAATTACGATGTGCTGCGCCGCTTTCCCTCGAGCCCGGAGGTCATGCGCGCCAGCCAATGACTAGAAGGCCGTAGGAATAGCCCTTGCATGGGTCTTCTTAAACAGGGCCGAGGAAAATTCGGTTTTCTGCTTCTCTCAATTTCAATGATTTGCAGCATTTCCTTGTGTGCCAGCAGGCCAAATAGACAGTTGACTTCAACTGCCTGCCGAGCCAGATCTTCTTCGAGGAGTAAGACGATTGGTGCTGAATCAGTTATAATTCAGCCCTCGATTTTCTAGGAGACCGGTCATGACTCGCAGCGCCAGCGTGGAGCGCAATACCCTGGAAACCCAGATTTCAGTAACGCTGGATCTGGATGGCCAGGGCAGTGGCAAATTCGATACCGGCGTGCCTTTCCTGGAGCACATGCTCGACCAGGTGGCCCGCCACGGCCTCATTGACTTGGACATCACCGCTAAGGGCGATCTGCACATCGACGCCCATCACACCGTGGAGGATCTGGGTATCACTTTGGGCCAGGCCTTTGCCAAGGCCGTGGGTGACAAGAAAGGCATTCGCCGCTATGGCCATGCCTATGTACCCCTGGACGAAGCCCTTTCCCGGGTGGTTATCGATCTGTCGGGCCGACCCGGATTGGAGATGCCCGTGGATTTCCGGCGTTCTGTGATCGGTGATTTCGATGTGGACTTGTTTCACGAGTTCTTCCAGGGTTTTGTGAATCATGCCCTGGTGACCCTGCACATCGATTGCATCCGCGGCACCAATGCCCACCACATCGCTGAGACCGTTTTCAAGGCTTTCGGCCGGGCGCTGCGCATGGCGCTTGAAGAGGATCCCCGCCTGGCGGGCGTCATTCCCTCCACCAAGGGCAGCCTGTAATGAGCCAGAAAATCGCTGTACTGGACTACGGCATGGGCAACCTGCGTTCCGTATCCAAAGCCCTGGAGCATGTGGCGCCGAATGCCGAGGTGCGGGTTACCGATGACCATGAATGGATCCGGAGGGCGGACCGGGTGGTCTTTCCCGGCCAGGGCGCGGCGCGGGACTGCATGGCGGCTATTGGCCAGCATCATTTAAACCGCGAGGTGCGCGAGGCCATGGAGAGCAAGCCCTTCCTGGGTATCTGCATGGGTTTGCAGGTGCTCATGGCATTCAGTGAAGAGAATGCGGGTACCGAGCTGCTGGGGATATTCCCGGGAGCGGTGAAGCGCTTTGCGGCAGACATGCCCGGAGACAACGGTTTGCCTTTGAAGATTCCTCATATGGGGTGGAGCCGGGTAGACCAGTCGGCTTCCCATCCCTTGTGGGAGGGGATTGAAGACGGTGCGCGTTTCTATTTCGTACACAGCTATCACGTGGTGCCCGAGGACCGGAGCCTGGTGGCAGCCACCACGGACTATGGCATCGAGTTCGTCAGCGCCATCAACCGGGGTAATCTTTTTGCTGTGCAGTTCCATCCGGAAAAGAGCGCCGATGCCGGACTCATGCTGCTGAAGAACTTTGTCAACTGGAAGCCGGAATAATGTTACTGATCCCTGCAATAGATTTGAAAGATGGCCAGTGCGTGCGACTGAAGCAGGGCCGTATGGAAGACGATACCGTATTTTCCGATCAGCCTGTGGACATGGCGGGCCGCTGGGTGGATGCTGGCGCCCGGCGTTTGCACCTTGTGGATCTCAATGGCGCCTTTGCTGGCGAGCCGGTGAATGGTGATGCCATTCGCGCCATTGCGGCAAGGTATCCGGATCTTCCCATACAGGTTGGCGGGGGTATTCGTGATGAAGCGACTGTGGAGGCCTACCTGCAAGCCGGGGTGAGCTATTGCATCATCGGTACTCAGGCGGTGAAGGAGCCGGAGTTCGTGGCCCGGGCCTGCCAGCGTTTTCCCGGCCATATCATTGTCGGTTTGGATGCAAAGGACGGCATGGTAGCTATCAATGGCTGGGCGGAAGTGACAGATCAGGAGGTCACCGCACTGGCCAAACGTTTTGAAAATGACGGCGTGTCCGCCATTGTCTGTACGGACATTGGCCGGGACGGCATGATGACCGGTTGCAACATCGAAGCCACCGCAGCCCTGGCCAACGCCATCAATATTCCTGTCATCGCTTCCGGCGGCATAACCAACCTGCGGGATATTGAGGCCCTGTGTCAGGCGGACAGCAGCAATATCATGGGCGCCATAACCGGCAGGGCGATTTATGAAGGTACCCTGGACTTTGCCGAAGGCCAGAAACTGGCCGATGAGCTGAGCTGCTGATATGGGCCTGGCGAAACGCATCATCCCCTGTCTGGACGTGAACAATGGACGCGTGGTCAAAGGCGTGCAGTTCGTGGATATCCGTGATGCCGGCGATCCCGTGGAAGTAGCCCGCCGTTACAATGAGGAGGGTGCCGACGAGATCACTTTCCTGGACATCACGGCCAGTTCCGACAACCGGGAAACCATCATCCAGGTCGTCGAGCAGGTGGCCTCCGAAGTGTTTATTCCCCTTACTGTGGGAGGCGGCATTCGTACGGTGGACGATGTGCGCCGCATGTTGCTGGCCGGCGCGGACAAGGTCGCCATCAATACCGCCGCTGTGTTCAACCCGGAATTGGTGAAAGCCGCGTCGGACAGCATTGGCTCCCAGGCTATCGTGGTGGCCATTGATGCCAAATCCACGGGCGAGGGCAAATGGGAAATCTTCACCCATGGTGGACGCAAATCCACAGGTATAGATGCCATCGAGTGGGCGCGGAAAATGACGGATTATGGCGCCGGAGAGATTCTGCTCACGAGCATGGACAGGGATGGCACCAAGATCGGTTTTGACAATGAACTCACCCATGCCGTGGCTCAGGCTGTGACGATTCCGGTTATTGCATCCGGGGGGGTGGGTAATCTGCAGCACCTGGTGGATGGTGTGAAGAAAGGTGGCGCGGATGCGGTGCTGGCCGCCTCCATTTTCCATTTTGCTGAATACAGCATCGGTGAGGCCAAGCGTTTCATGGCGGAGCAGGGCGTGGAGGTGCGGCTGTGACGGATACCCTGCAACAACTGGCCAAAGTACTGGAAGAACGCAAGTCCGCTGCACCCGACAGTTCCTATGTTGCAAGCCTGTATCACAAGGGGCTGGACGCCATCCTGAAGAAAATTGGCGAGGAAGCCACGGAAACGGTGATGGCCGCCAAGGATGGAGAAAAGGACAAAATCATTTATGAAACCGCGGACTTGTGGTTTCATACCTTGGTTTTACTGGCCCAGCAGGGATTGGGGCCGGATGATGTGTTGAAAGAACTGGAGCGGCGCTTTGGTCTTTCCGGCTTGGAAGAAAAAGCCAGCCGCAAGGCGGATTAGGGTATTATTTGTGACTTCTGGGGCCCTGTCGATCCAAGGGCCGTCGCGGCGCTGGACATAAAGCGTATTTACTATTGAATATGGAGTAGAAACATGGGTTTAGGTGGAATCAGTATTTGGCAGCTGTTGATCGTTCTGGTCATTGTGCTGTTGTTGTTTGGCACCAAGCGCCTGCGCAACATGGGGTCTGATCTTGGTGCCGCCTTCAAGGGCTTCAAAAAAGCCGTGAGCGATGGCGAGAAGGAAGTGGACGAGAAGAAGCTGGCGGACAGCAAAAAGCAGGAGAACGTTATCGAGGGTGAAGCCACCCGGGAAAAGGACAAGACCGACGCCTGACAGGCGTGATTTCCCATGTTTGATATCGGTTTTTTCGAGTTACTGCTGATTGCAGTGGTGGCCTTGCTGGTCATTGGCCCCGAGCGGCTGCCCAAGGTGGCCCGGACCACGGGTATGTGGATTGGCCGTGGGCGGCGAATGCTCATGTCGGTGAAAGCGGATATCGAAAAAGAGCTCAAGGCGGAAGAACTCAAGCGGGTGTTGGAGGAACAGGCCAAGTCCACTGGCATGCATGAGATTCTCGATGATACGCGCAGCGCCCTGAACGAGGTCCGCAAGGAGACCGAATCCGTCGTCAAGAGTGCAGAAAAAGTGGCGCAGGAAGAAACGGCAGAGGAGCCTGCGTCCCAAGTGGAAAAAACAGACAGCCGATGAGCAACGTCGCCACTACCGACACTGAACTGCCATTCATGTCTCACCTGCTGGAGCTGCGTGACCGCCTGTTGCGCGCCGTGCTCGTGGTGCTGGTGGTCTTTCTTGCTCTGTTTCCCTTTGGCAACGACATCTACCATTTCATCGCGGAACCTCTGATGGCCGTGATGCCGGAAGGTACTTCCATGATTGCCACCAAGGTGGCGTCTCCTTTCCTCACACCCTTCAAACTCAGTCTCATTGCGGCCGTGTTTGTCAGCATGCCCTATCTGCTCTACCAGCTGTGGGGCTTCGTGGCGCCGGGGCTTTATGCCCACGAAAAGCGCATGGCCATGCCCCTGCTGGCTTCCAGCGTGGTGCTGTTTTATCTGGGAGCGGCCTTCGCGTATTACGTGGTATTTCCCCTGGTTTTCAAATTCTTCACCAGTGTCACCCCCGAAGGCGTGTCGGTGATGACGGATATTTCCGAATACCTGGATTTCGTGCTCACCCTGTTCTTTGCCTTCGGCCTGGCGTTTGAAATTCCCATCGCCACCATTCTGCTGGTATGGATGGGCATGACCACGCCGGAGAAACTGGCGACCAAACGGCCCTATGTCGTGGTTGGTGTTTTTGTTATCGGCATGCTGCTCACGCCACCGGATATCATATCCCAGACGCTCCTGGCCCTGCCCATGTGGGTGCTGTTCGAAGCTGGGATACTCTTTTCCCGTTTCTTTGTGCGCCAACAGGAGACGGATGAGCCAGAAGACGAAGTCGAGCCAGAAGCAGCTGACGCGGTTGCCGAAACACCGGCTGGCGCCAGCGCAGCGACGCCCCCTGTGCATACCCAGCCTGATGAAGGCGAATTCCAGCCCATGAGCGAAGAGGAAATGGAAGCCGAACTGGATCGTCTGGAAGCCGAACTGGACGAAGATCCTTCTGAACAGAATGATGCCGAAGAAACGACGCCTGCTGAAAATTCTGGCGACCCCGTGGATCGCAAGCTGGTGCGGGTGAACGAATTGCGCGATGCCATGGACTTTGATGCTGCACGCAAGCTGTTGTATGAAGTGCTGGTGGAAGGGAATGAGAACCAGGTGCTGGTGGCGAGAAACATTCTCTCCCAGCTGGATGATGACTAGAGTCGCATTCTTGCTGCTGCTGATCTTCTGGGCAGACGCCCAGGCCCTGGAAAACAGACTCGCTGACAATCCTTCCCCTTACCTTGCCATGCACGGTCATGATCCCGTGGCCTGGCAGGAATGGAATGCCCAAACCCTGGCCCTGGCGAAAAAGGAAGGAAAGCTGCTGTTCATATCCAGCGGTTATTTCGCTTGTCACTGGTGCCATGTCATGCAGCGGGAAAGCTACAGCAACCCCGCTATCGCAGAACTGCTCAACAAGTATTTCATACCCGTTAAGGTGGACAGGGAACTGAATCCCGCCCTGGATGAGCACCTGATCGATTTCGTTCAGCGCACCCGGGGCCGGGCCGGCTGGCCCCTGAATGTGTTCCTGACCCCGGAAGGGTATCCCCTGCTGGGCATGACTTATGTTCCCCCGGAAAAATTCCGCACTCTTCTGGGAAAGCTGCAAAAAATGTGGCAGGCGCAAAAGCCGGAAGTCACCCGTTTGGCGAAGCAGGCGCTGGAGGCGCTGGTAGCGCAACGCCGGGAAAAAAAACAGGAAGCGCTCCTGTCCCCTCAGGATCTGCAGCATAAGTTTCTCAAGTCCGCCATGGATGTTGCTGATGATCTTGCCGGGGGGTTTGGCCAGCAAAACCGCTTTCCCATGGCGCCCCAGCTTTCTGCTCTCCTGGAGATACAGGCCCGGCATCCGGACGGAAACCTGGCCCGCTTTCTGCGCCTGACCCTGGATCAGATGGCATCCAAAGGCATGCGCGATCACTTGGGCGGAGGGTTTTTCCGCTATACCGTGGATCCAGCATGGCATACCCCGCACTACGAAAAAATGCTCTATACCCAGGCGCTTCTGTCTAGCCTGTATCTGCGTGCTGCCAAGGTGTTACAGGAACCCCGCTATGCTGCCGTAGCCCGTGACACCCTGCGGTTTACCTTGCGTGAGATGTGTGGGGACAGCGCCTGCGTGGCCAGTTTTTCCGCCGTGGACGGTGAGGGCGTAGAAGGCGGCTACTACCTGTGGAAGGAGGCCGAACTGAAAAACCTGCTCAAAGGCGAGTTATGGACGCTGGCGCGGGATCATTGGCAGCTGAAGGATTTCGAGCATAACCCGGAAGGTGTACTCCCCATGCTGGGTGTTTCTGCCGAGGAGCTGGCCAAGTCCCATGGCCAGCCCGTGAGTGAAATACGCGCTCTGCTGGAAAAAGCGCGCCAGATACTGCTGCAAGCGCGTCGCCAGCGCAGCCTGCCTGTAGACAGCAAACGCCTGGCCGGATGGAATGGCCTCATGCTCGCCGCTCTGTCCAGAGCCGCGCAGCAGGAAGGGCAACAGGATTTTCTACAAGCCGCCAGGAAACTGCGCCGTTATATCGTTGAGCAGCTATGGGATGGCCGGCAGCTGCAACGTGCTGTTCACCGGGGCAAACCCATAGGGCAGGCATCCCTGGCCGATTATGCTTATGTTGCCGAGGGCCTAAGGCAGTTTGCATTGCTGGCAGCTCCTGGTGAAGAGCCATCCCTGGTGGACACCCTGTTGACCTCGGCGTGGAAAGATTTTCGTACTTCAAATGGTTGGGTCAGCAGTTCCAGCGCCTTGTTGCCCGGCATGCCTTCAGTACAGGTACAGGAAGATGGGGCTTTGCCGGCGGCATCGGCCAAGGTGCTGAATTTGTCCCTGATGTCCCGAAACCCCGAGTTGCTCGAAAAAGCGCGGGGACTGGTGCCTGCCAGCTGGCTGGCGGTTCAGGATGATCCTTTCTGGTATGCGACAACGGTAAAAACTCTGTTGTTTTCCACCAGCAAGGGAGGCAGGTGAGGGCCGAGTGAGGGTAAGTCGGTGTGGGAGGATGCGTATAGTCTCCCTGCGTGCGGGGGAGGGTTGAGGAGGGGGGGTAGGGTCTATATCCCCCTCACCCTAACCCTCTCCCCGAGGGAAGGTGTCGCAAAAGGCGACAGCCGCCGCGATGCAAGGACGCATCGCCATTTTCGATGGCTGTAAGCCATTGAAAATGGAGGAATCGGAAAATCGCACTTTTCCGATTCCGAGTTGTGAAAGCCCAGGGAAGGGCTTTTACGACATCCTCCGAGGGGTGAGGGGACTATGCGATGGATTTTTTCAACATCAGGAATGTGGCCGGCAGACTGATGAAAGTTGTTATTCAACCGGCGACCAAATATATCGCCCTCAACCGCCAGGATTAAGGCGGGGAAGCAGGTGATCTTCTGTGGCAGGGCGGCAGCTGCGAAAACGAACAGGAAACAGCCGGGGTTTGATCTGCCGTTTGAAGTCGGCTTTCCATTGTTTGAAGGACGCCAGCTTCTGGCCCCCGTAAACGGCCCTGTCCAGCTCGGCCATAAGAGCCTGAACCT
The DNA here is from genome assembly GCA_026994195.1 of Sedimenticola sp. Lineage (GTDB taxonomy): Bacteria > Pseudomonadota > Gammaproteobacteria > Chromatiales > Chromatiaceae > Thiolapillus. The sequence goes on from JALWRH010000121.1 coordinate 33,104, forward strand.
GGCGGGGTTTGGCGGCGGGATGGCAGGCGATGATACTGCTGCCCAGATGCTGTAGGTCAGCATGACGGCGCACCCCCAGGTGTTTGGCCGCGAGAATCTGCAGGGCAGACACCCAGGTTGCGGGGTCTTCTTCTTTTTCCACGGCACGTAGGCAATACCAGAGCTTCCAGGAGATGGGCAGGTTCCGTCCTATCCAGGTACGCAGGCGATGAGCATGACGCCGCGGGGAAATACGCCGGCCCAGCGCTGCCAGGGGCTGGTAGAGCTCACCCAGCAGTTTTTGGCTGTGCTCAGAGATCCATGCTGTGACGGGATTGCGGCCTGTGCCGAACAACACCTTGAGCCAGGCCGTCAACATGAGTGTGATGACCAGCACTAAAGGAATCCAGAACCACAAACTGGCGCCTTCCGGGAGACTGAAACCGTCGCGGCTGTCCCCATCGGGGTTGGGGGGGCCAAGTACCTGTATCTGACGAATGGGCAAGGTCGTAGTGGCCGCCTTGCCGGTGCGCAGGTTCCACCATTGCAGGGAGATGGTGGGAAGATTCAGGGTACCGCCCCAGCGTGGCACCAGTGTGAATTTTTCAGTGCGGCTCCCCAGAAGATCCAGGCCATCGGCAGATATCTTCCCGCTGGTGCTGACTTCTCCCGGATAGATATAGAAATCCCTGCTATGCAACTGGGAGGCAATTCCAGGCAGCTGGGTGCCCACAGCACCTACAGCTGTGGTGGTGATGGTCATTTCCAGAGGCTCGCCAGCCTTGAGGTTCTGTATGTCCGGAAGGCCTGCCTCAAGCCGCAGGTTGTACAGGGGCAGCCAGGGTTGCACCCCGGGTTCTGCGGGCTGTACATAAAGAGTGGTTCCATGTTCGGCCGTGATGTTGAACGCTGTTCCATTAGTGTACTTGCCGGTGACGGCGACACCGGGGAGATAGATCTCGCCTGCTTTGAGAGGAATCAATAAATAGGTGTACTCCGTGACCAAAGCGGATTTTCCCTGTCCTCCATTGCTGAAAGTCACGGGTTTCCCTAGCTGGCGGAACACCGCTTCCATGGTTTCAGCCGGGCGGGGAGTGGCTTCCTTCAGGTTTCCGCTGCTCTTGATACGTACCCGGTAGATAAGGTTCTGCTGAACCACCGGGCGCCGCTCACTGACACGGGTTTCTATGCTGGGTGCTTGCTGCGCCGGTGCCGGCAGGGGTGTCGGTGTCTGGTAGCTGCCCTGGGAAGGCGTTGGTGTAGAACGAAAGCGGTACTGGTAC
>JALWRH010000122.1 GCA_026994195.1 Sedimenticola sp.
TCTTTCAGCAATTTCCCCTGGGTGGTCAGTACCAGGATGCGGTGCGCAGAAGGATCGGCGACATAGAGCAACCCCTTGTCGTAGGCGATATCCGTGGCCGGCATTTCCCCGGCAGGGAGCATCACGCCATGGACCAGTTTTCCCGCGTTATCGAAAACCTGTATGCGCCTTTGCAGTCCGTCCAGCACGAAGGCCCGCCCATCTTCCGCCACGGCAACGGCGGAAGGCTGCTGCAAGCCTTCTTCCAGGATCATGACGGACTCGGCCGTCATGGCGGCATGGGACGGAGCGGCGGCCCGCAACGTCAACAGCACAAACAACAATAGACGGCACGCACTCATTCAAGCAGATCTCTCAGCTCTATGCGGATCACGGGATCCTGCGCCGTTTTGGGCTCCGTGCGTTGCAGGAAGCGGGCAATGGGGTTTTCCTGCAGTTCCCGTATCCGTCCAGCCTCATATCCCAGCCTGCGCCAGTCCAGCATCCCTTTCCTGTCATCATGGCAGGCCGTGCAGTCCGGGCCTTTTTCTTCCAGGGGCTTGTGCAGACGGGCCTTGATTTCCACCCTCTCTTCCTTGTCTGCCTTTTCCCAGTCCTGGGCCAGGCGGCGCGCCCAGGGTTCCTCCGCCATGGTCATCACCGGCTTTCCATTCACCAGGGGTGCAATGAACTCCTCTGCCATCCCCGGTACCCGCTCATAATCCAGGGAGATGCCCTCTGGCCGCCAGTGGCAGGTTTCACAGGCAATCTGCTGGCCATGCATGTTCAGAAAAGCTCGCTTGCGGGCGCTGCGATGGTGGGGCGCATGGCCATGACAATCCCGGCAAAAGCTGGTGACCCTTTCTTCCCGCGCAGCCTGCTGGTGAAAAGGCGGTACGAACAGGGGTTGCGTCAAGGGTTTGGCACGCGGATTCTCCAGCTGTTTACGAGCCTGTTGCAAAGCCTCTGCATCTGGCCTGGACGCATCCACCGCTTCGGTATAGGGATTGGCCGCAGCGGTTCCTGCGGCAAACCCCATGGCAACGGCAAGAGCCAATGATTTAATCATTCCCTTTTCCTCCCATTGCCAGGTTCAGGTTTCTTCTTTCTCTTGCGGCTAGGCATCTCCAGCATGCGCTGGCGGAAAATATCGCCGCCAAGCGCGGCATACACCTTCCCCTTGGTCTGCTTGCCAAACAGACTGCCCAGCACCCACACCAGCAGCATCAGCCCCGTGAGCAGGGCCAGCACCAGCAAGGCACTGTTCCAGGCGGACTCCCTGTCGAATGCCGTGGACAGCCCAGGTTCTTCCGTTAGCTGCGTCTCCAACATAATCGGCGCCAGATCCAGGTCATGCATGTCCGTGTGCAGAAAACCTTCATTCATGGCGTTGGCGGCAAACCCATGGCATCCCCGGGCGGCGCAGGTGTTGCCCAGTTCGTCTTCATGGGTGGAGGCGCCGGGCTTCTCGTCTTCCTGAATACGGTGATGCAAGCCGCCCGGTGCATGACAATCCAGGCAGGAGGCGCCGGCATCCCGGCCCGCGGCAATGAGCCGTCCATGCAGGGTCAGTTCGTAACTGGCATTGGCCAGCAGGAAACGGACATCGGCCGGCTCCGGGGCCTTGCGCCCGGCCTCCCGTTTCACCTTCTTCATGCGTTCCCCATCGGCATGGCATTTCGCGCACATGGCGTTGCCCTCGGCCTTGGTCCAGCGCCCGCCCAGCAGGCGGCGCAGGATGTGGCCGGTAAAGCGTTCCCGCCACACATCATCCTTGTGGCAGTTGCCGCAGGCTTCGTCGCTGTGGGCAAAGAGCTCCCGAAACCGGGGCATCTGCACTTCGCTGATATAGCCGGTGTTGCTGTGACACAGGCGGCAGGAAGGGCTGGCGTCCTTTTCCGACTCTTCCAGCCGGTTGCCGCCGGTGAGACCCTTGCTTCGGCCCTTCCCATGAACGGAGTCTTTCATTTCCTCCACAACTTCCTTGTGGGTGTAGGCCGATCCTTCCGACGGCTCCTCGATATGACATTCGCTGGCGCAGTCCACGCCCTTGTCCTCTTCATGGGGAAATCGGCGGATGGCGGTGTGGCAGTCACTGCAAGGAACATTGCCGTGAAGGGAGGCCCCATAGTGCTTCCGGTCTATTGTCAGGTTCCGGCGCAGCCCCCTGTCATCCACGAATTCAAATCCGGGCAGAGCGTGGCAGACTAGGCAGCCATCCGGGTCATTCTGTTTTTTCGCCGCGCCTGCCGTGCGTGTCCACAGCAGCAGCCCCGCCAGCAGCACCAGAATCAGCAGCAGGACCCGGCGGGTGGTGATGAATCCCTTGCGCGGCTTGTGCAGGGCAATCCATTCCGGCAGAGGGTGGAACTCCACGTCCTTCTTCTTGCGCCTGTGCTTGATCTCCGGCGGCACCGTGAGCCAGTCGATGGCGCCCCAGTCACAGACATCCGCGCACTCATGGCAGGACATGCAGGACAACTGATCCACCACGGCGATCTTATCCACCATAGTGATGGCCCCGCACATGCACTTCCGGGCGCATTCGTTGCAGCCGGTGCAGCGATTGCGCTCCACGCGGATGCGGCGGGTGAAACGGAAGTGCGAACCCAGGCGGTTCACCACGGCATCGATGGCCCCGATGGGGCAGAGAAAGGCGCAATAGGCCCGCCCCTTGTTGGCGAACAGCCCCAGTAGCAGCACCAGCCCCAGGTTTACCATGCCCACAGTGGTCACCAGGAAGGCCAGGCCCCGCCAGTCGCCGCTGAAGGCCTGGAAGATGCGCGGCACGGTGATGAAGTTGCACAGGGTGCAGGCGCTCACCCCCAGCATGGGCATGAGGAGCACGAAGGTCAGAAAATAGCCGTAACGTATGGGCACCTGTGGCAGCCAGCGGTATTCCAGCTTCCAGCGCTCCCCAGTGATACGGCTGGCCAGTTCCGGCACCCCGCCCATGGGACAGAGGTAGGCACACCAGATACGCCCGAAGAAGAAGGTGGTGACCAGGATGAGCAGCAGGAAGCCCGCGCCAATGGCGGCCACGCTGATCTGGTTGAGCAGGTCGTCCCAGCTCATGCCAGGGAAGTAAAGATAGAAACGGCGCATGCACAGGGGGCCGCACAAATCCGGGTTGCCGAACAGGGAGGGAATCAGGGTGAAGGGCGCGAGCAACAGCAGGGCCGACAGCACGATCAGCGCATAGCGGTATTTCTGCCCGGCGGGAATGTTTTTCAGTCTGTCAAACATCTTTCCTTCAATCATCAGTCATCGAATTGGTGACAGGCCCGGCACAGACTGCCATCCGCGGCAGGAAGGCGCATGAGCACTTCCCCGACCAGGCGCCTGTAGTCCAGGTTCACGGGTTGACCCAGCGTTCTTTCCAGCTCAACCAGGCGTGCTTCCTTGTCCGCCCTGTAGATGGGGCTCCAGCGGCTGGGCTGATAGTCCGGGCCGTCCTCCACCGGCCGTTCCGCCACCTGGCGTCCCGCCGGATGCCCCGGGTCTATCACGCCCTTTTGGTGCGGGCTGTGACAGGTCACGCAGCTGACCTGCCCCTGTTCCCCCAGGGGCAGGATAATCTGGTGCGTCTTTTCCGCTTCCGCCATGCGTTTACGCATCTCTTCTTCAGGCTTGCGGCTGTGTTCCACGGCATTCAGATGCGGCGTGTTCAAGTGACAGCCCAGGCAGATACGCTCCACCGGCAGACGCAGTTTCAGGTCCCCGCGTTTCGGGGGATGCTTCCGGTCCGGCACCTCGCGGTGGCAATACTTGCAGTTCTCCTCCCCCGGCTTTCCCTGCTCATCCAGCTGAACGTGGATGTTCAGCCGCTGATAGGGCTGCTCGTCATGGCACTGGAAGCAGAAATCATCCAGCTTCTTCCAGGGACCGCCGCGCAAAAAGTCATCCGCATGACGCCGGCGGATCTCCTCGATGTCCTCGCGCTTGCGCTTTTCCAGATTCTCGACGCCATGACAAGTGGAACAGGCTAGCTGTCCCTGGTCATCCGCTTTCATGCCTTCAGAAAGTTTCATGGTTTCCGGCACGCCCACCCCCACAGGATGGTGACGCGAGGACAGCTCCAGGGCGCCGGCGGAGGGCAGCATGGCCATGAGCATGAGCAACAGCAGGGTACGCATATCAGAGCCCGGCCTGCCCCGCCTGCCCATGAGCATGACAATCGCGGCAGTCGCCGGAGGCCTGGTGCAGACCGGGCAGGCCGTTGCCCGTGTCCGTTTCCGAATCCTGCCCTTCCCTGTCCATTCGATGACAGAGCACGCAGAGCTGGGCGTACTGTCCCTCCTCCCCTGTCCACACAGGCACGGCATCCAGCCCCAGGGCGGGGTCCAGCCGCGACGCCCCCTTGGCGGCCAGGTCGATGAGCAGGCCGGTATTTTCCGTGCCGTGCATGGCATGGCAGTCTGTGCAGTCCACGCGGGAGGCATAGGCATAGCCTTCCCTCAGCCCCCGGTAGGTGCCGTTGCCGCCCGCGCGATGGCCGTGGCAGTCGATAAAGCGGTAATTGTCTTCCATGGCCACCAGGGGATCACGCCAGTGCCTGTCATCCATCTCGAAGCCGGGAATCTGGTGATCGCGGTTGTGGCAGCGCAGGCAAAAATCCGCGTTGGAGAAATAGGGCGCGGGCCGCTGGTGGGCATCGGGAAACAGGGTGAGGTCCTGCTGCATCTCGAAACGGCCGTCCATGTCAGAGTCCAGGTGGCAGGTCACGCATTCCCCGTCCAGGTCCATGCCCGCGAAATCATGGCGAAAACTGCCGTCACGGTGCGGCCTGGCCGGAAGATCCTTTGGGTTGTGACAGATGACGCAGGGCCGTTTCCTTCCCGTGCCATTGCTGCCATGACAGCCCATGCAGCTGGCGTATTCCTTGTCACGCACCATGCCGCGGATGCCCGCGGCGGACTTTCCTTGATGGATGCGCCGCAAGGGATGGCAGGCCGCGCACTCGGCCTGCTTCCATGCAGAGCCGTCATCACCGTGTCGGGGCGTGAGCAACAGGCTTCCGCCAGGGGCGCTGCCCGCAAGAAACAGCAGGATGAGCAACAGCAGCAGCTCAGTTCGGCGGCTCCCCGAGCGTCTGCGAAAGGGGGCGGAGTCAAATGGCAGCACCCTTGGACAGATTCCATGATTCGGGAATTGTCCGCTTCCTTTCTCTGCAAAGGCTCGGAGATGATTTGACTCCGCCCCTTGGAGTGCAAGGTACTGAATGGTCGGCTTCATGGGCCAATCTCCCGGTGACAGTCGAAACAGTAGGACGGGTTGTGACAGCTGCCGCACTGGGCCGGGTCCATGCGCGCTTCCAGACCGTGGGAAAGACGATAGCCCGGTCCATGCTTGCGGCGCACGGCGGCATCACGGCGAAAGTGACAATCGATACAATCGCTCATGTCCAGGTGGCAGACCTGGCAGGCCGTTTCGTCCCGGGCCGCGTCCGGCCCGTGCAGGCGCACATAGTCGAAATCGTGATCCCGGGGCCAGATCTTCTTCGGATCGGGATGACAGAGCCGGCATTGTGCGGGCGCGCTGCGGTCTTCAACGTGACAGGAATGGCAGATGGCCTTCAGGGGTTCGTTGGCCACCAAGGCCACAGCTGCCGCCCGTTCCGGGTCCGTTTCCTCGATGCCGCTGAACGGATGGCAGGCCAGACAGGTGACGCCGCTGGTCTTCATCACCTTGTCATGGGCCTTGTGGGGAAAGTAAAGCTCCGGTTTCTGGCGGTGGCGCTTTTCCCACCAGCGTTCCGGTTCCTGCTTTTCCGCGGCACCCGGCTGCGCCCAGCAGCAGGTCAGCAATATCATGAGCAGCAGCAACCTCACCGGTAGTCCTCCGCGCCCCTGGCGGGCAGCTGGTAGATCAGCCTCAGGCCAAAACGCAGCTGGTCGTAGTCCTCCAGTCTTCCCCGGGAACGGGCCAGCTCCAGCATGCCGCTTAGGTGCAGGTCCCGGGTCCACATCCAGTCAAGGCGCACTTCCCCAGCCATTACCGAGCGGCTGCCGTCCAGGCGGCTGCGTTCGTCGCGCAGGGCGCCGTTCACCTCCAACAACAGGCGCGAATTCAGGGGACGCTGGTAGCCCAGATACAGCCCCGCCGTGTGTTCATCATCCCCGCCCAGCCAGTCCGCCCGGCCCTGCAGCAGCTGCCCCTGGTCCAGCTGCCAGTTCAGGGACAGTTCCAGTCCCGCGCCTTCCACGCCCCGCTCCCGGGCAATGCCACGCAAGCTGCCGCCCCAGGTGATACGCGCATCCATCTGCTGCCGGTACCCGGCTTCCAGCACCATCTGCCAGCCCCGGGCGTAATAGCGATAGAACCTGTCCTGGAAGGTGGCGCTGCGATCCGGCGGACCGTATCGTCTTGCCCGAAGCCACAGCTGGCTTTTCCCATCCAGGCGCGTACTGGCCTGGGCATCGAAGGTTTCGATGAAACCGCCGCGGGTATCCAGCACCAGGCTGGCGTCCATGGCTACAGGCTGCCAGTCTCCTCCCGGCGACCAGGTGCCGGAAAAGCCGCCATCCAGCTTCATGGCATCCATCCCGGAAAAGTGATAACGCGCTCCCAGTGACAAGCGGGCCTTGTCAAAGCCGTTCAGGGTCACGATCCGGGACAGGCTCACACCGGCCAGATACTTGCTGTCCGGCGAGTTCACGTCTTCATCACGATCTGGAATGACATAAGACTCGGTACGCCCGGGCTTGCCGATGAAAGCGTTCCAGCGTATTCCGGAATCTGCCTGCCACCGCGCATCCACCCCATCCAGGGTATAGAAGCCGGCCGCATCGATACGCTCGAAGCGGCCGGCTCGCACGCTCAGACTGTTTTCCAGGAAACGCATTTCCACGAACAGGCGATGGAGATTCATCCAGCTTTCTTCGCCGGATGCCCCCCAGTTGCCCAGCAGGCTCCAGCTCAGGTTCTCATCCCGGCGGCGGTAGTCCAGGGTCAGCCACTGCTCCAGGTAGTTGCCCGGATCGAAATGACTGTCCGACTGGAAACGGGTTTCCAGGCTGCCGCTGAGGGCCGCCCGGGCCGGCAGCGCCAATGCCTCCAGGAAGACAAACAGCAGGGCCCGCAGGCCAGGCAGAAGGCGCGGAAAACAGGACATGAGGCCGGTCAGGCATCCCGTCCCGGCCCTGACGTGCTCTTTCCAGCCCGCCACAACGCCCAACCACCAAGGCCCACCAGTGTCGCAAGGCAACCGCCGCAAGCTGAACAATGGCCGCTGCGCGCCACGGAGCAGCCGCTGCCGCCGGCCAGGGCGATCTGGGACAAGGCCATGCCCACGCCCAGGGCTGCCGCCTGCAGGCTCCTGCGTTTTTCGTTTTTTGCTTTCATGGCGAATCCCAGAAAACGCCCCCGCTGTCATGTAGCGGGAGCGGATCTCATGGATCAGTTGCCGCAGCTTTCCGGCAAGACACAACTGGCCACGATGGCCCCCTTGCGGTCGGCAATGGCGAAATAACCCATGTCCGTGGCACGGACGATGACATAACCGGCCAGGCCGTCATGGGCAGGCTTCACCGCCAGGATGTCACTGGCGCCCAGGTTGTCCCAGCTGGCGCCGTCCACGGAAGCCAGCAGCTGCAGTTTGCCTGGCGCATTCATACCCCCGCGGTAGGGCAAAACGACCAGCATGTCCACGTCCAGCAGATTGCTGATCACATCACCTTCGGCGTTGATGACTTCCAAGGCCACCAGGTCTGATGCCAGCCGGCTGCCTTTGTCCGCGGCACCTTCCGCCGCCTTGGTGACCGCGGCATCCTCCACCAGAGCAGCGCGGAAGCTGGTATAGGGCATGATCATGTCCAGCACGAAATCAGATGGCGTGAGGATGCTGACACCCCGGATGGGTGCCACACCATAGTTGGGCCGGAAGATGTAACTGTCTTCGCCACCCAGCTCTTTCATCACCAGCTTGCGATGCCTTTCATCCCAGATACCGGCAGTATTCATGGCCTTGATGGCGGTCACCCGGCGGGCCTGGCCGCGCTGGGACGGCGTGATCTCGTTGTTCAAACGGGTCATGGATGGGTTCACCAGGGTGTAGTAGAGGATGTCCTCCACCGTCTCCGTCACCTTGCCTTCCTCGTCCATCTTCATGTAGGGCAGGTCCAGAACCACCAGGCCGTCTTCCACCATCTTTGGATCAGGCAGGGTGGTGACTTCCTTGACATTGCCGGAGCCGAGGATGCTGTCCGGTGCCACCAGGGAACTGATCACCCCGTTCTGCTTGCGCCTGTGGCAGCTCTCGCACTCCAGGGCCTCGGTGGAAGGCCGGGTGTTGTGGGACATGAGGTAGTGATTGATCTCCGTCCAGACCAGGGCCACATCGGGATTGCTCACACCCTTTTTCGCCAGCAGCTTGTCGTAGACATTTTTCAGGGCGGCAAAACCTTCATAAGTGTCCGGATCGCTGTAACGCAGGCTGCCATGGGAATAACGGGCCGACACTTCCAGCACCACTTCGCCCGTATCCGGATCCCTGACCTGACCCACTTTACTGCCGTCTTCCTTCACCACGTATTCAAACACGCTGTTGCGCTCGGTCTTGGTGAGCACGCGGCCGCTGTTCTTGTCCTTCCAGAAATAGCGGGCGCGCGGGTTGTAGGGACTCATGCGCAGCTTGCCGTCTTCCTCGCGGCGGTACTGGTAGAGAATCTGCAAGTCGCGTCCCCGATTCTTCTTGTTGGTGATGTGGCAGGTCTGGCAGGACACTTCATCCAGGTGGGTCTGGGTGATGCTCTCCAGTTCATCCTTCGCATAGCCGCGCAGGTCACCGCCGGACTTCCACAGGGCCAGGTGGGCGTCCTTCATGTTCTTGTGTCCTGAAGGCGATACGGGCGCCGGCCCCGTGTCATGGCAGTAGATGCAGGACTTGGCCTTGGGTTGGTAATCCCTGTGGTCCGCCAGGTTCATGTCGGAATTGCCTTTGAGGAAGTTGTGGTCCGCGTCCAGATCCACGTTCTTCCAGGGCTCGCGATAGTAGTTGCGCGCGTGACAGGCGTTGCAGGTGTTGATTTCCCGGGACTCGCCATTGGCCTCGGTGAACACCTTGCCGTAGTGCACATCATCCTTGTAGTCATCAACCAGCATGCCTTCTTCGTCGTAAACGGCCTCGGCATCTTCACCAAAGCCATAGAATCCCCGGCGGGAATTGCTGGTGCGGTGGCACTGCATGCAGTTGTCATTGGGCGGGAAACCCATCATGGGTATGGATACCTTGCCGTTCTCGTCGAAGGCGGCCCGGTTCCAGGTGAGCTTGGGATTACCGTTATTGTCCAGGTCCAGCTCGTAATCCACATCCGTGCCACGATGACCTTCTTCCACAGTAATGTTTTTCTTGGCCACCGTGACCAGGTTCACGTCCTTGTTCACGCCATCGGGATGCCTGATGTTCAGGTATTCCATCATCGCCGTGGCGTTGTAGCGGAAGAAACCATTGTCGATGAATTTGTAACGGCGCAGGGTTCGCCACAGGTCGTAGCCGTCCGGGCCATCCTCCACGTTCAGGCGCTCGTCGAATACCTGCAGCCGCCCCTGATCGATATGGCACATGAGGCAGTCGTTCTCCACCACGCCGCTTTTCTTCCAGTCCCATTGGGACACCACGCTGGCATCAGCCGGCTGGTTGTTGGAATCCGTGCCACGGTTGTAATAATCACCATCGAACGGCTTGACAGTATCCGGATCGACTTCATCATAACGGCGGCCCTGCCGGTCCTTTTCCATCCAGCCGCCGCCGCTGTGACATCCCTCGCAGCGCTGTATCCATCCCGCCGCGCCCTTGTCCGCAAAATCATCCGCCGAAGCATTGTCCTTTTTCGCCAGCTGGTCCGGGTTGTTGCTGCCCATGCAGCTGTAGCCGCCAAAATAACCGGGGCCGACGAGCTGTGGCAGGCCGATTCTCTTGCCGAAATCGTCATCTGTTTCATCCCTGCCCTGCTCGATGTGGAAGGAATGAGTGATGGACTCGTAGTCGTGACACTGACCGCAAGTAGTGCGGGGGCTGTAGGGCTTCCCGCTCTTGAGTACATTGGCGCCTGATTCATCCAGCAGCGGAATGGCCGGATGCAGTTTTTCTTCGTCCACCGGTTGCGCGCCAGCAACTGAAGCTGCAACCACAGTCGTTGCCAGCAGTGAACCCACGGTTACCCGCCAAAACTTATTCATTGTTGTTACCCCCTGGTAAAAAGCGTATTCAGAGCGGACTGAGCCTATAGTGCGTGCAGTACCATTCCGCTACAAAAGCAACATCCATGCCAAACATGAGTATTTCGTAATATCAGCAAGTTAAGATATTCGTGTCTCAGAAAACCAGGTATTTAGTGGCATTTGGCACATGAGGCCGTTGGTTATGACACACCCACTTACAGGCCTCAAACATAATCCTCTCCACAACCATGTAGTCGTTACCGATGGTTCAACCTGGGTAAGTAATTGCTTTACATGGCGCTAATTTTCAGTCTGGTTTCAGTTTCGGTTAAGGATGGTTTCATGTTGTTCTTGTAGGCTTTTGTTCAAGAGCCGATTACTACCAATAACGGAGGCAAGAATGGCTATAGAAATCGAAAATGAGGAAGTCAGAGTCTGGGATCCGTTGATCAGGCTGTTTCACTGGACCCTGGTGGCGGTTTTTGCCGTGGCCTACCTGAGCGGTGATGAGCTCGACCAGCTGCATGTCTGGGCCGGCTACCTTATCACTGGCCTGCTGGTGTTCCGGCTGATCTGGGGATTCGTGGGGAGCAAGCATGCCCGGTTCTCGGATTTTCTCTACTCCCCTCGCCAGGTGATCGGCTACACCCGGTCGCTGTTTGCCCGAACGCCCAGGCGTTACCTGGGGCACAATCCTGCAGGCGGGGTGATGGTGTTCCTTCTGCTGTTCAGCCTTTCCTTCACCGTGGGCAGTGGCCTGGTGCTGGATTCTGGCGCTGGCGCCTCATCAATGACTGAAATCGGTCAGGTAGTGCTGCGAACAAAGGCCTGGGCGGATGATGACGATGATGATGAACATGAGGGCAGGGAGAATGAGATGCTGGAGGAAGTGCATGAATTCTTCGCCAATCTGACCCTGCTGCTGGTGTTCCTGCATATTGCCGGTGTAGTGGTCAGCAGCCGTCTGCACCACGAAAACCTGGTGCGGGCCATGATCACCGGCAGGAAGCCGCGGGAGCCTGAGGGCTGAGTGGGCAGGATGCAGCCATGGTCAGCAGCAAGCTTCGTGTCTGGGATCTGCCCACCAAGGTATTTCACTGGGGACTGGTATTGAGCTTTGTTGCCGCCTGGCTGTTGCGCGGCGACCGGTATCTGCATCTCCATGTGCTGGCGGGTTATCTGTTCTTCTTCCTGCTGCTGTTCCGTTTGTACTGGGGGCTGGCGGGTTCTTTCCATGCCAGGTTCAGCAGTTTCATCCGCCCGCTGCCCGAAGTATGGGAATACCTGAAGAAAGCCACCGGCAGAAAGGCGCCACGCCATCTGGGACACAATCCAGCCGGGGGCTGGGCGGTCCTGCTGTTGATGTCATTGGGGCTGATGATCTCCATCACCGGTCTGCTTACCCTGGGCGTGGAAGAAGGCCATGGCCCCTTGGCGGGAATCCTTGGACGGGAATGGGCTGCCCTGTTCCATGCGTCACATCAAGCGCTCGCCTGGGCCATGCTGTCAATGGTTGGCCTACATCTGGTCGCGGTGTTCAGGGAAAGTGTGCTGCACCGGGAAAACCTGCCCCTGGCCATGCTCACCGGGTACAAGAGAACGGATACCAAGGCAAGAGCAGAGAATGTTCAGCCTCATGCGGCTGTTGCCTTGGCCCTGCTGGGGGTTATGCTGGGATTCTCCCTGTGGTGGGGAAGAGGGTATCTCCTTCATTCAGGCAATGAGCCATACCTGCCGTTTTCAGGTCCGATGCTCTCCCGCAATGCGCTCTGGGAGGAAGAATGCGGCGCCTGCCACCTTGCCTACCATCCTTCATTGCTGCCACGCCGGTCTTGGAACAGGCTGCTGACGCAGCAAGAGAACCATTTTTCCGAGGACCTTTATCTGGACGCGGGCACGATTTCACGGCTGCGGGCCTATGCTGTGACAGGTGAAGCCGGAAACACCGTTACAGAGGCATCGTGGAAGATACACAACAGCATCCCTGCGGCGAAGACACCTGTTCGCATCACCGAAACCGGCTACTGGAAAAACAAGCATAAGGATATTCCGGAAAAGCTGTGGACGCGATCCGACATCGGCGGCCGGCACAACTGTACTGCCTGTCACCTGGACGCCCGGCAGGGATGGTTTGAAGACGGTGCCATGCGCATTCCCTTCAATGAGAAAAACATGACACGAATAATGTGATATTCAGCGATGTTTCATGTTCATGTCATAACATTAAACATACCAACAGATGTGAGGTAGGAAATGGCGATTAAAGTAAATAGGAGAATGATGTCTGCGATTTTTCTTGTTGGCATATCGTGTGGGCTTGTTGTAACAGCACAGGTATCTGCCGTTCAGGAACTGCTTGCGGAATACGGGAGGGAAGGAGCCGGAAAATACAATGCGGTGAATGGTGAGAAGCTCTGGAAGCGCGTTCAGGTGGATGCCAAGACAGGGCAGAAGCGCTCCTGCGTCACCTGTCATACGAATGATCTCCGCAAGCCAGGAAAACATGCCCGTACGGGAAAGTTGATAAAACCCATGGCACCATCAGTCAATGCGGACCGCCTGACCGACAAGAAGAAGATCGAAAAGTGGTTTCATAGAAACTGCAAATGGACGTTGGGTAGAATCTGCACCCCGCAGGAAAAGGCCGATATCCTGGCTTATCTTGCAAATCAATGAAGTTATGTTACACCCGGAGGTATTGAAATGAAAAGACTCAATGTATATATGCTGGCCATATCCATGATTACAACAGGGCTGAGTGGCATGAGCCTGGCCGATGATGATGACGGGCGGTACATGCGCCCTTGGGGCGTCAACGCGCGACCGGGTGTGGCGCCGGTGGATAATCCTCTCTATCTCAATGAGTGTGGATCCTGCCACATGGCCTATCAGCCGGGATTGCTTCCCACCCATTCCTGGGAGCGGTTGATGGCTGGACTGGAAGATCACTTTGGCGAGAACGCAGAACTCCCCCGGGAAGAACGGGATGCCATACTCGGCTATCTCCTTAATAATGCTGCGGGGCGCAATAACTATCGGGTGAGCAACAAGCTGGTTCGCGGCCTGAGAGGAACACCTCTGAGAATCAGTGAACTTCCGTATTTCGTGCATGAACATCGGGAGATACCCGCACGCCTGGTAAGAGGCAATCCGAAGGTCGGTTCCTTCAGCAACTGCGATGCCTGTCATACCGGCGCCAACAGGGGCTCCTACAATGAACACCAGGTCAATATTCCCGGTTACGGACGTTACGATGATTGATGTCGGTTGGGTCAGGAATCGATTATGACTATGAAATATAATGGCGCAACAACCATATTGCTCCCGTTTTTCCTGCTGTTATCCGGTGGCTTTGCACTGGCTGATGAAGGTGGCGTCTACAGTGCTTATGACAGTAATGCCGACGGTTACCTGGATCGGGAGGAGTTCAAGGTCTTCCTGAAGAAACACCGGGTAAGGGAGCCTTATCAGCATCTCTGGGTATTCGAGAAGGTGGATAAGAACAGTGATCAGCGCATTTCCAACCAGGAACTCGTGCATACGCTGCAGGAGGAAATGAAGCTGCGCAGCCGGAAAAGGCAATGATAGTACCATCTACGGGAACCCGGGGACTTGTTCTTTTTCTGTTGCTGGGTGCTGCCGGGCTGGTGTTCACGGGCTGGTGGCTGTGGAAGGAAACAGAGGGTATCTAGAACACCCGGAAGCACCGGTCCGCCATCAAAAGCGCGATTCTCCAGGAGTTGCGCGAAAAAGATAATAGCCCGATCCTGGGAACCAGCCTGGACAGTCATTGCGGCAAGGCTGTTCTGTCCGTGGCGGTGGGCGGCCAGGGAGAAGTCATCCGCCATTACCGGTATGACATTGATACGGGGCAGCCGGTATCCGGTGAATGGTGGGATAGTCTGTCCCTAGAAAATTTGGACTACTACACTTCAGGCAAGCGGCAGCAGCAGCACCGTGCGCAAACCACCCAGCCGGGCCGAGTCTTCCAGGCGCAATTCCCCGCCGTACTGCCGCACGATATCATTGACAATGGCCAGCCCTAGACCATGACCAAGCTGGTTCTCATCCAGTTTCTGACCACGGGCCAGCAGAACCTCACGCTGCTCCGGGGCTATTCCCGGCCCGTCGTCCTCAACGATCAGCACCAGCTCACTCCCCGCCAGCAATTGCGTATGAACCCTGTGGCTGGCCCATTTGGCGGCATTGTCCAGAAGATTGCCCGCCATCTCCAGCATATCGTTCTGGTCCACCGCCAGGGATTCAGGCGCATCCACCTCCAGCTCAAACTCCAGCTCCTTGTCACGATACAGGGTGTGCACGGTTTCAACGATATCTGCCAGGTCTTCTTCAGGGCGAAAATGTTTTCCCGCCACGGCACGCCCGGTAATACGTGCCCGCTTCAGTTCCCTTTCCACAAGCTGCTGCATGGTTTGCGCCTGTTGCCGAAGCTGACTATCTCCACTCCTTTCACCCTGGCGGGCGATGAGACTCAGGGGCGCCTTGAGGGCGTGAGCCAGGTTCCCCACGGCATTCCGGGAACGCTCCTGATGCTCCTTCCAGGTATCGAGAAGCCGGTTGAACTCCCTCACCACGGGCAGCACTTCCGCTGGTACGTCCTCTCCCACCTGGCTGCGCCTGCCCACTCGCACTTCACGCAGGTCCTGGCGAACCGGGTCGAGGCGGGCAAAGGCCCGGCGTATCACCACGCGCTGCACCGCCAGCATGAGCAACACGGCCGCCAGGGAAGCAACCACGCCTATCCACAGGAAGTGGCTTATGGCCTGCAACAGCGGCGCTACATCTTCAGCAATAGCAATAGAGAATCTCTGTCCGTCTTTCTCATATGGCGCCTGCCAGATCAGCAGCTGCTGTTCCCGCGGTCCCGGCGCCAGCCAATAGCGGGGGCCATCCACATCCCCTCTTTCCAGCACCAGCTCCTGGTCCCACAAAGAGCGGGACAACAGTTTCTGGCCATCGGGAAAAACAATCATGTAATAGTGCCCAGAAAGCGGCTGAGTATAGATGGGTGGCAATGAACGCAGCACCTTGCGCTTCTGCATGTCCATGCTGCTGATAATAGCCTCTGCATCATGATGCAGCCGTGACAAGGCAAACTGGATGGCGCTTTCACGGCCGATCCAGGCGGCAATGCCAAGTAACGCCATGAGCACCACCAGCAACAGCACGCCCATGCCCCAGCTGAGGCTGCGTTCCAGTGAAACAGTCTTGCTATCCCTTGAAGACATAACCCTGGCCACGCCTGGTCTCTATGCGTTCCTTGCCAATCTTCTCTCTGAGGCGGCGTACATAGACTTCGATGAGATTACTGTCCCGGTCAAAATCCTGCTCATAAACATGTTCAGTGAGCCGGGTCTTGGAAAGCAGCTTTCCAGGATTCATCATAAAATAACGCAACAGGCGGAATTCCGTTCCAGTAAGAGGCACAATGGCGCCATCATCCAGAAGGATCTGCTGGTATTCCTCATCCAGTGTCAGGCCCTCCGCCTTCAGCTGGGTAACCACCGTATCGTGACTGCGCCGTAACAGGGCCTGCAACCGGGCCAGCAGCTCCTCGAAATGAAAAGGCTTGGTGAGATAGTCGTCGGCTCCCGCCTTCAATCCATCCACCTTTTCCCGCCAGCTATCTCTTGCAGTCAGAATGAGCACGGGCACTTTGTTGCCATCCGTTCGCCAGCGCTCGAGCAGTTCCAGACCATTCATGCGCGGCAATCCCAGGTCCAGGATCACCACGTCATAATTTTCCGTAGTTCCCATGAACAGGGCTTCTTCTCCGTCACCGGCAAGATCCACGGCATAGCCGGCACGACGCAACTCCAGCACCAGGTCCGCCGCCAGGGCGGCATCATCCTCTACCAGCAACAGTCTCAATCTTCTTCCTCCTGCTTCACTACCTTTGCGGTATAGGGGTCGATCAACAGTTCGAAAATCCTGCCTTCCGCGTTCACCAGCTCGATTTCGTAATACAGCTTCCCGCCATGAGGTTCTCTTTCCACTTCCAGGATGCGCGTATCCTCCGGCAGCTTCAGGCGCTGGAGGATTTCCTGCAGAGACAGCATGCCTTCCGAAAGTTCAGCAGTCTTTCTCAATCCGGAAGCGTCATGTTGCCTGGCCTGGCGCTCATATCCTCCCCATTGCCTCTCCGCCATCCATAAGGCGACAGCGCCGAGCAGCAACGCCAAGAAAACGATGATGACAAGTGGTTTAAGCATGGAGTCTGGCCTGTAGAAATGGACAAGCGAAGATACGACGCCGGTACTGACGGTATCCGCCTGCATAGTCCGGTTCATTGCTGATAGTACCTAATCAAGCTGAATCCAGCCTGAATCTTCCAACGCCGGCGATTAGAACCATCTTTGCCTGCATCCTCCTGGTTTTCAGCTTGGTTTCAGGAAGCGTCTATACAATTGCCGCCAATTTAGACAAATTCCACTTCGAGGAAAACCGATGAAACCCGGTTCCACAATGAACACCCTGTTCCTGGCTCTGCTGCTGTCAGGCCAGGTTCCCAGCCTGTGGGCGACCAGCCTGGCGGAAGTCGTGCAGAAATCGGTGGAACGCCATCCCCGTTATTCCTATCCCCAAGCCTTGCGCAAGGTGGAAGCCGGTTACCGCCAGCAGGCAGAAAGCCTGCTGGGGGGCGATCCATCAGTCAATGTTTCTGCCGCCGGCGATTCCATGGGCAGTGATTTCGGCTATGAAGAGTACGTCGCCGGCATTTCCATGCCCGTTGCCCTGCCCGGCCAGCGCAGCGCCCGCCGCAGCATCGCCGAGAAGCTGGCGGCTCAGGCCGACCGGGAGCTGGCCCGACTGACCTGGGAAGTATCAGGTGAAGTACTGGATCGCGCCTGGCGCCTGAAGATCACCCGGGCAGAAATGAAGCAGGCCCTCAAGCAGTGGGCCGCCGCGCGCGCCCTGGAAAAGGACATTGCTCACCGCTATGAGGCCGGCGAACTGACGCGCAATGACCTGCTCCTGGCCCGGCAGGACGTGGTGGATACGGAATCCGCCTATCAGGAAGCGGTGAACCTGCATCAGCAGGCCAGACAGTCCTGGGTCAGTTATACCGGCCTGCATGAACTGCCGGACGATCTGGAACGGTTTGCCCGGCTTCAGCTCACACCGGCCCTTTCCCGCCATCCCCGGCTGCAGGCGGTGCTGGCCAACAGCGAGACGGCGCATGCCAAGGTCAACGACAGCCGGCAGCAGCGCCGGGCATCTCCCGTAGTGTCTTTCTACGCCAAGCACGACCGCGGCGCGCGGGGCGAGGACTATACAGATTCCCTGGGCATAGAGTTCAGCATCCCCCTGGGCACCCGGGCCCAGGCGGCACCGGCCATCGCCGAAGCCGAAGCCGAGCTGACCAGCGTCCAAGCGGAAGCCATGCTGGTGAAACGGGAGCTGGAACTGGGCATTGCCAATGCCGAACAGGAACTGGCCAAAGCCGAACAGCTGCTGCAACTGGCACGCAAGAAGCACGAATATGCCCATACCCGGCTGCTGCTGGCCCAGCGTGCATTCGAGCTGGGGGAAATGGACCTCTTTCAGCTGCTGCTGGCCCGCCAGCAATCGGCCCTGGCCGCGAAAAACCTGGAAATACGTGACCTGGAAAAACAACAGGCCATGGCGAAAAAGAATCATCTACTCGGAGTTGTCCCTCAATGAAAAAGTCACTCTTTGGAATGGCCCTGCTGTTTGCGGCCAGTGTTTCCGCCGCCCCACTGATCAAGATCGATCCTGCGCAACAACAGGCGCTGGGCATCACCACCACTGCCGTGGAGCCCGTATCAGAAGCATGGGGCAATGCCTATCCCGCCAAGGTGCGGGTGCCCAATGCACAGCTCATGGTGGTCAGCGCACCCCAGGAAGGCCTGCTCACCACCTTGGCCGTTGCCGAGGGCGAAACCGTACACAGCGGGCAGATCCTGGCCACCATCCAGAGCCCCAAACTGGTGGAAGAACAGCGCCTGTACCTGGAAGCCGCCACCCGCCTGGAGCTGTCCCGCGCCGAACTGGCGCGCGACAAACAGCTCAAGGCCGAAGGAATCATTGCCGAGCGCCGTTTTCTGGAAACCCGGGCCCGTTACACCCAGGCGCGCACGGAAGTGGAACAGCGCCGCCAAGCCCTGCAACTGGCCGGCATGAACGAGAACGCCATTCGCCATCTGGAGAACAGGCACAGCCTCTCCGCCATCCTGCAGGTACGCTCGCCCATGGACGGCGTGGTTCTGGCCCAGCTGGCCACACCGGGTCAGCGTATCGATATCGCCAGCCCCATCTATCGCATCGGGCAGCTCGATCCCCTGTGGCTGGAGATCCGCGTGCCCCTGGAAAAGCTGGCGGGCATAAAACCCGGTACCGCCGTGCGGGTGGAAAAACCCGCCACCACCGGCCACATCATCACCGTGGGCAGCATGATTCACGGCGAAGACCAGAGCGTGCTAGTGCGTGCCGAGGTAGCCAATCCCGATTCCGCTTTGCGCCCCGGCCAGTTCGTTCAGGCCCAGCTGGCCCTTGGCGGCAATGGCAGCGCCTGGCGCATTCCCCGCCAAGCGCTGCTGCGGGTGGATGGCAGAAAATGGGTGTTGATCAAGGACGGCTCCGCCTTCCGGCCCCTGGAAGTGCGCATCAGCGCTGAAGAGCCGGACAGTCTCATCATCCTTGGCCCGCTACACAGGGGTGACCAGGTGGCCATCAGCGGCACTGCCGCTCTCAAGGCGGCCTGGCAGGAAGGATGAGCATGAATGATGGTCACCGGGTCAAACTGACCATTCTGCATGAACAAAAAGTTCAGACGCACACCCCGTACCACTCAACCAAAGGTTCCCTACGCTAATGCTTGCACGCCTCATACAATTCGCCCTCACTCAGCGCCTGCTCATGCTGCTGGTGGTGGCCCTGCTCGCCGGTGGCGGCTGGGTGGCTTTCCAGAAAACCCCCATAGACGCCTTTCCCGACGTATCCACCACCCAGGTGAAGATCATCATCAAGGCTCCCGGCATGACACCGGAAGAAGTGGAATCCCGCATCACCGCCCCCGTGGAAGTGGAGATGCTGGGCATTCCCAACATGAACATGCTGCGATCCATCACCAAATACGCCCTGGCGGACATTACCGTGGATTTCGAGGAAGGTACGGATGTTTACTGGGCGCGGCAGCAGGTGGCTGAACGCCTGTCCGGCATCTGGGGTGATCTGCCCGCGGACATCGAAGGCGGCATCGCTCCCCTCACCACGCCCCTGGGCGAGATGTTCATGTTCTCCCTGGATGGCGGTGATCTGGACCTGAAAGCACGCCGTGACCTGCTGGACTGGGTGATACGTCCCGCCTTGCGCACGGTGCCCGGGGTGGCCGATGTGAACGCCCTGGGCGGCTTGGTGCGCACCTTCGAGGTAGTGCCGGACAACGCCCGCATGACCGCACGGGGCATCAGCCTGGCCCAGCTGCGCGATGCCCTGGAAATAAACAACCGCAATGACGGCGCCGGCCGGCTCAATGACGGCGAGGAAGTGCTGGTGGTGCGTACTGAAGGCGCCATCACCAGCCTGGAAGACATCCGCAACATCGTGGTGCGCCCCGATCCCACCCTGCCCGTGCGCATCGGCGACGTGGCCGAAGTGCATATTGGCTCCCTCACCCGCTACGGCGCCGTCACCAAGGACGGCAGGGGTGAAGCCGTGGAAGGCCTGGTGCTGGGCCTGCGCGGCGCCAACGCCAACGAGCTGGTGCGTGGCGTGCGCGCCAAGCTGGACGAACTTGCCCCGGGCCTGCCCGAGGGGGTGAACATCAACGTGTTCTACGACCGGGGCAAGCTGGTTTCCCAGGCCGTGGGCACGGTGACCAAAGCCCTGGGCGAAGCCATCGTACTGGTAGTGGCACTGTTGCTGCTGTTCCTGGGCAATCTGCGCGCCGCCCTCACCGTGGCGCTGGTTCTGCCCCTGGCGGCCCTGGTGACCTTCATCATGATGCAGCAGTTCGGCATGTCGGCCAACCTCATGTCCCTGGGCGGCCTGGCCATTGCCATCGGCATGCTGGTGGACGCAGCCGTGGTGGTGGTGGAAAACATCATCACTCACTTGGCCCACAAGAGCGAAAGCCGCCTGCCGCGCATGCATCTCATCTATCGCGCCGCGCGGGAAGTGGCTGTGCCCATGACCGCAGGCATCTTCATCATCATCATCGTATTCCTGCCCCTGCTCACCCTGCAGGGCCTGGAAGGCAAGCTGTTCATTCCCGTAGCCCTGACCATCGTCTTCGCCCTGTCGGGGTCCCTGCTGCTTTCCCTCACGGTGATCCCCGTGTTCTCCTCCTACCTGCTGGGCAAGGTGTCCCACGAGGATCCCTGGCTGGTACGCCTGCTGCAGAAAATCTACACCCCGGTGCTGACCTGGTGCCTGAACCATGTAAAAACCGTGGTTACCCTGGCCCTGGCCATTCTGGCGGGCGCGGGCATTCTCTACACCCAGGTGGGCAAGACCTTCATGCCCACCATGGATGAAGGCGATCTTATCGTGCAGCTGGAAAAACTGCCTTCCATCAACCTGGAACAGTCCCTAAAGATCGACATGGCGGTACAGCGCGCCCTCATTGAACGGGTGCCGGAGGTGACCAGCATCATCGCCCGCACCGGCTCCGACGAGCTGGGCCTGGACCCTATGGGTCTGAACGAGACCGACAGCTTCCTGGTGCTCAAGCCCGTGGAAGAATGGACGGTGCCGGACAAGGACACCCTCATGGACAGCATCCGTGATGTACTGAAGGATTTCCCCGGTGTGGCCTATGCCTTCACCCAGCCCATCGAGATGCGCGTCTCCGAGATGCTCACCGGCGTACGCGGCGATCTGGCCATCAAGATCTTCGGCGAAAACCAGGGGGATCTGAACCGCACCGCCGACGCCGTGGTGAAAGTGGTGCAACAGATCAGCGGCGCTTCCGACGTCTATACGCCGCGCAATGAAGGCGCCCAGTATTTCAAGCTGGTGGTGGACCGACTGGCCGCCGGCCGCCTGGGCCTGGACGTGGACACACTGGAGGACAGCCTGCGCGCCCAGATCGAGGGCCTGCGCCTGGGCACCGTGTATGAAGGCACGCGCCGGGTGCCCCTGGTGATCAAGGGACCGGAAAGCCTGCGCAATTCTTCCGCCAATTTTGCCGGCCTGCACCTGGCCCTGCCCGACGGCCGCCGCGTGGCCCTGTCCAACCTGGTGAAGATGGAGCGGGTGGAAGGCCCGGTATCCGTGCAGCGGGAGAAAGGCAAGCGCATGTCCGTGGTCATTGCCAATGTCTCTGGCCGGGACCTGGTGAGCTTCGTGGAAGAGGCAAAACAAAAGGTAACCGAACAGGTGAAACTGCCCACGGGCTTCTACCTGGAATGGGGTGGCGAATTCGAGAATCAGCAGCGCGCCGCCCAGCGCCTGTCCATCGTGGTGCCCGTGGCCATCGGCCTGATCTTCCTCATCCTGTTCTCCACCTTCCGCTCCGCGCGGCAGGCGGTACTGGTGCTGTCCAACATTCCCTTTGCCATGATTGGCGGCATCGTGGGCCTGTGGATCACTGGAGAATATCTGTCGGTGCCGGCCTCCGTGGGCTTCATCGCCCTGTTGGGCATCGCGGTGCTCAACGGCGTGGTCATGGTGACCTACTTCAACCAGCTACACGCCATGGGCAAGACTTTACAGGAAGTGGTGGTGGAAGGCGCCCGGCGCCGACTGCGCCCGGTGCTCATGACCGCCAGCATTGCCGCATTCGGCCTGGTGCCCCTGCTGTTCGCCACCGGCCCGGGTTCGGAAATCCAGCGTCCCCTGGCCATCGTGGTCATCGGCGGCCTGATCTCCGCCACCCTGCTCACCCTGATTCTGTTGCCCATACTGTACCGGCGCTTCGCTTTCGCCGAGGAGAAAACCGCATGAACGCCCCCCGACTCGAAGACCTTGAAGAAAAACAGGACGAGGCTCTGCTGTCCCTGGTCTTTCCCCCGGCCCTGAACGACCTGCTGGTGGACTGGCTGCTGGAACAACCGGAGGTCAAAGGGTTCATCAGTCTGCCAGTGAATGGTCATGGCGGCTCGGAACACAGCATGAGCGCGGCAGAAAAAGTAGCGGGCTACCGCAAAGGCGCTATGATTCAGACCCACATGTCCCAAAAGAAAGCCTGCGAGCTGCTGCGCAGGCTGAAAAAGGCTTTCCATGGCAGCGACATCCACTACTGGATGACGCCGCTGATCGTAGGGGGACACCTCGGATAAGGAGCAGAAAACGCCCCTGCAAGCAACCGTTGCATATCACACACCGGATTTCACCAAGGCATCCCGAAAAGGCTTTCCAAAAAAAACCGGTGAGCTTTCGCCCACCGGCACTTTTGGGAGGTCAGACATGTTTTTGTTTACTGTGGGCTGACTGGCTGCAGCACCTACACCCAACAGAAAGTGTGATCAGAACTTATAAGCCGCGTTCAGATAGAAGTAGCGTCCCGGCTCATTCATCAGAATCACCTCTTGACTCCCGCTTTCCAGCAGGGTGAGATCCTTGTAGGTGTTGCTTACTGCATAGGTTTCATCAAATACATTGTCGATGCCCAGAACGACATCGATATGCTTGGTCAGCGCATGCTCCACTTTGAGGTTAAGGATGGCCCAGCTGTCCAGCTCCTGTTCACCGTTGTCAGCGTCATAGCGGGTCCAGCTGTCGGAAGCCACCACCTCGGCACGCGCCAGGCTGTCATCCATATACACCCAGTTCAGGGAGACATTGCCTTTCAGGGGCGGAATCTCCGGCAGATCCTTGTCGGTCTGACCCGGTTGCGCTTCATCCTTTTCTCCCCGCTGCCAGGCCAGGCCGAAATCCAGGTAGAGCTGATCCGTGAAACTGTAGGAACCGTCCAGTGAGAAGCCATAGATAGTGGAATCCACATTGTCGAATCGGCGCATCATCTTACTGTCGTTGTAAACAATGAAGTCCCCCAGCCAGCTGTAGAACAGCTTGGGCTTGAGGTACAGGGAACCGGCATTGAGTTCCAGGCCAAGATCGATTTCGGTGTTGGTCACCTGATCCAGATCGGGATTGCCGATGAGCATGCCGCCCATCATGGGCATGCGGATATAGAGTTCCCTGGCATCCGGAACCCGCGCGGAGCGGCCAATGCCGCCAAAGAGTTTCATGCCGTCCCACAGCCCATAGGTGCCAAAGGCGTAGGCGCTGAAGGCCGTGTAGTCGTTGGACGGCTGGTCGCCCGCCGGCTCGATGCTGGTGTCGTCATAGCGCGCCCCCAGTTTGAGATCAAAACTGCCGAAGTTCTTTTCGGCTTCGATGAAAATGGCCGTGTTGTCCGTGTCCACGTCATCGATGCTGACAAACCCATCGACCATGGATGCCATGCCCTTGCCCTCAAAGGCGCCATCCCAGTTGCGGCGGCTGAAATCCAGCCCCAGGGTCATGGCCGTGCCGTCAGCCAGATCCCAGCTGTTCTTGATCTTGGCACCCTGCATGTGGGTTTCCAGGTGATGGGTCTTTTCGTTCATGGAACCCGGCCCGGAAGACAGGCGGTAACGGTTGGACATGGGATGGTCCACCTTGGAGTTATAGTAGTGAATGCTCAGTTCCTGGGACCAGTCACCCAGACCACTGATGATATACTCCGCGTCGAAGATATCGGAGTCGTCATAGATGGCATCCATGGGGCTGCTGGGATAGAGCACGTCATCACTGCGGTTGGCGGTGTAAGACAGTTTCAGTTCCTGGTTCTCCATCACATCCACGTACAGTTTGCCCATGAAGGTGGACTTCTCATAGGCATCAAGATCCCGGTATCTGTCCTGATAACGGCTCTTGGTGGCGGGATCGTAGTTCTCTATCTGCTGGGCAAAATCGTTGCCGTCACCATCTTCATACTGCTCGCTGGTTTCTCTGGAAACACTGGCCATGGCCCGCACACGATCCGTGCCGCCGGACAGGGTGGCCGCGCCCTTGAGATAGTTCCAACTGCCCACATTGAGGCTGACCTCGCCATGCATGCCCTCTTCCGGTTCCTTGGTGGTGATCTTCACCGCGCCGCTGAGGGTGCCAAAGTTTTCCACGTCATAAGGGCCTTCCGTGATTTCCACGGACTCGATGTTGTTGGTCAGAATGTGGGAGGTGGGCGGGTCCATGCGGTTGGGGCAGGCGCCGTAGATCTTGCCACCATCGATGAGAATGTTGATGTTGTCCTTCTTCTGGCCACGCAGGATGATGTCATTGGCGATGCCGCTGCGGCGCACCATGGAAACCGAGGCCGATTTCTTTGCCAGGGCCTCCGCCAGATCCGCGGACTTGACCTCCTTGCCCGCGATATCATCGAGGCGCGTACCCTCCACCACCATTTGCGGCATTTCTTCAGAATCTTCCTTCTTCTGGGGATCGGGCTGCTCCGCGGCTGCGCCCGCGGCGCTCAGGCTGCCAACGACAATCAGGGGTAGGATCTGCTTTTTGTTCATGGATTCCGGATCTCTTTATCAGTATCTAAAGGTTAAGGTCCGGTATATAAAGCAACTCTTATGCCATCAACAAATACCTCGAATAATCAACCACTTGCTTAATCTCTTTGGACAAATTGCGGAAACAACTGGGTGAAATGCCACAGTTTTGGTGGTCATATGGCACAGTTGAGGAGATGGAATGGGAAAATGGTGGCAGGCAGGAAGACCCTGAGTAGCGGTCAGCGCCGTGCTAACCTGTTGGCCAAGACCATCATCTGCCCACAGGAGATTCGCGATGAAAATCGCCGTAACCAGCCAGAACTTCCGCACCATCACCGGCCACGCTGGCAAGACCCGCCGTTTTCTCATCTATGCCGATGACGGCATGGGAAAGGCCGTGGAAGTGGAGCGCCTGGATCTACCCCGGGAAATGGCCATGCACGAATTCCGTGGAAACGTGCACCCCCTGCAGGAAGCCGATGTGCTGATTACTGCCAGTTGCGGTCAGGGTTTTGTGCGGCGCATGGCGGATTGGGGAATCCAGGTTATCGCCACCAGCGAAACCGATCCCCAGGCTGCGGCCCAGGCGGTACTGTCCGGCCAGCCTCTGCCACCGCCGACACCTCACGAGTAAAATGACACTCGCCTGTAGGTCGGACTTCAGTCCGACACACAACGGTGGGTTGTCAGGCTAAAGCCCGACCTACGACCATAATGCGATTTCACATTTGTAATGGGCCGTCAAAATACCTGCTCGCCAGCGACTGGCGCCGCCGTCACCACGTAGCGCAAGGGACCGCCAGGCACCAGGGCATCGAAGGGATAGCAGGTGACCAGATGCAGCACCGTGCGGCCATCCTGGCGCAGGATGCGGGTATCCTTTTCATCGACCACTGCCGTGCCCTGCACCCGGTAACGGCGCAGACGCCCGTCCGGTCGCTGCAGGCGCAGCTCATCCCCTTTCTTCAGCCCGCGCAGCCAACGGAAATGGGTATCGCGATGACCACTGATGACGCTGTTGCCCTCGTAACCGGGGATCGCGCTGCCCGGCACCTGACCCGGGCCAAAAGCCAGGGTCCGGCCGGTGGCGCCGGCCAGGACGTACTGGCGGATACCCAAAGCAGGCGCTTCCAGGCGCGCCACGGGCCAGGTATCCGCCCAGGACCAGGGCTTGGGCTGTTTCTCCCCGTTCAGACGCCTTGCCCAGGCATCCTCGATGAGATACTGGGCAAGCAAGGCCTTGGCGTGGATCCAGGCACCCTGACCGAAAGCCAGTGTGGATACCAGCAGCAAGCCCGCCAGCAGCGCCTTTCTCATGCCCGCCTCCGATACAGCAGGAGGGAGGACAGCAGGCCCAACAGGCCCAGCAGCAGGTAAAGATCGGCCGGAGTGGCGGTCTGGGGCAGCTGCCCGAAAAGCGCATTGGCAGACCATCCTTTGGGCAGGGATGTGGGTACGGGCTGGGAGTCCAGCATTTCTTCCAGGGGACGCACGGGCGTCTTGTCCACGGCCACCAGGCTGGAGAAACGGCTCACCAGATGATGCGCCAGGGCCACGGCCTGGATGCGCTGCTTCCAGTCCGCGCCTGCACCACTCACTCCCTGGCCCATGAGATGCCGGATATAGCGCCGCGCCCAATACACATGCAGGCCGGGATGCTCCTCACCAGCTGCCGTGCGCAAGCGCTGACTCCAGACCTGGCCTCCGGCATTTCCCGAAAGCGCCACGCCATCCAGAGGCTGCTTACTGCGCACCGCCACCAGCACCGGCTCCCCGGCGTAAAGATCCGGCACGGTTTGCGGCCATTGCTCCACCTGCTGTCCCCAGTCGAGACGGATATCCGTGAGGGCCGGGGATTCCAGTTGCAGGAACAGGCGCTGCATTTTCTCCCCCACTTCCGCCACGTCGCCGATGTAGGTGTAGCTGCCCCGCCCATGCTCGGCGGCGCGGCTCATGAAGTAACCGTTGGGGGCGGAGCCTATGCCCACGGTGAACAGGCGGCTGTCTCCCAGCTTGTCCTCGATCACCTGGAACAGGGCAGTCTCGTTGCCCACATCACCATCCGTGAGAAAAACCACCTGGCGCAGCAGCCCGTCATGGGTCTTGCCATCCAGGGCAAGCGCCATGGCCTTGAGCATTTCCGTACCGCCGTCCGCACGCAGCCCCCTGACCCAGGCCAGGGCCTGGGCGCGATTGGCCTCGGTGACGGGTACGGAGGCCGGATACAGGGGATAGGCATCATGATTGAAGCGAATGATGTTGAAGCGGTCGTCAGGCCCGAGGCGCTTCAGAGCCAGTTCCAGGGCCTGTTTTGCCTGGACGATGGAATCCCCTTCCATGGAGCCGGAAACATCCACCACCAGAATCACTTCCCGGGCGGGAGTCCGGGGCAGCTTCTCCACGGGCGGCGGCACCAGCATCAGCAGTCCATAGTAATAATCCTGGTAGGTTTCAGTGAACCAGGCGGCGGAGGTGTCCGTTCCCGGCGCGAACTGCCAGTTGAGCACGAAATCCCGGTTGGCCGGGGTGCTGCCCTGCTCCAGCTCCACCTGGTATTCCCCGTCCGCCACTTCCCGCACTGTCACCGGATGATAGGGGCTGTCCACGAAAGACAGGGGCAGGCCGGCGTGGAGACGGATGTTCAGGCTCACGGCGTTGTCCGGACGGCCTTTCCCGGGATTCACCGGCGGGGTGATGCGGGCGGCATCAGGCACCTGGTCGGTATTCCGCGCCCAGCCCATGCCGCCCCCAACGGACTTCTCCCTGTCCTGGACGGGAACGCCCGAAATATAGCGCGGCCCCACCACCATGGGAAAGCGCAGGGAAAACAAGCCCGCGTCGTACTGAACATTCTGCTGGTACTCGATCTCCACCCGCACCGAGGCGCCGGGAGGGATGTTGGCTACAGAGGTGGTGAACATATTGGGCCTTTCCTGCTCCACCAGGCTGGCCTGCTGGCCGGCATCCCGGGCCTGTTCATACGCCTGCCTGGCTTCCTGGCGGGTGCGGATTTCCCCTTCCACATAGCGCTCGCCTATCCATAAGCGCATATGGTCCACGGCCGCATCCTCCGGCAGGGGAAACACATAGATGCCTTCCTGCCAGCGGTCCGTGACGTTGTGGAATTCCTGGTTCACCCTGACCCGGGCCAGGATGCCGGTGATCTCCATGTCCACCTGGGTATCCAGCAGGGGGGCTTCGCGCACCTGCCCATCCTCTGCCTCGCGCATGAACAGACTACCCTGCTTCACTGACGCCGGGGAAACGACTTCCGCAGCCACCATGCCCGGCCACAGCGCCAGCAGCGCCATTGCCAGCAGGCTGAACCCCAGCCCTCCCGCCCAGGCCAAAGCCAAGGTACGCAGTATCCACCTGTTCATGACTTGTCCTCCTTTTTGTCGCACTCCAGGGGGGAACTTGCAGGCAGCGAAGGGTTTGGAGCCGGTCGGGTACCCAGGGGGCGCTGCCGGTCAACTTCCATGATCTGGGCAAAGGTGTGCAGCCAGCGGGCGCTGCGTGTTTCATTGATACACATGATGAATCCTCCGTCGTTGGACCAGCGCGCCTTCCCTGGCGGGGATGCGGGCGTCCTGCCCTGCGCCGGTATGCAGGATTCATTCAACTACAGTGAAATGCAGGGGTCGGGATGAAAAATGGCCGGATGGAGAGGAAAAATGGCAAACCTGTGGCAACGTTTTAAAACAGCGCCAGGAACACCGTACCTGCTGCTTACCTGATACCCAGGCTTCGGTATGGAGCAACCATTCCCACCACAAGGAAAATGTGCTAGGTTTTCCTATCATGGTCGCAGAACCGCGATCTGGACAGAGTCTTTGTAACGGACGACAGGAAAATCCCATGCGCTTCAATCATCTTCCCACCATCGGCATTTTTGCCGCCCTGCTCTGGGGAAACCTGGCCCAGGCCGCCCTCCACGATCGGGGCAACGGCCTCATCTATGATGACATTCTTGGCGTCACCTGGCTGCAGGACGCCAACCTGGCGGCTTCCGAAACCTTTGGGGTTTCCGGCATTCGAGACGACGGCAGTTTTGAATCTTGCCGTGATGTTGGACCTTGGTTACACGCGATGAGGAACGCCCACTACAAGGGCTACAACGACTGGCGACTACCGAAGAACTCTTTTCCTGTGAATGGCCACACATATCAGAATGATCTCAGCTACGACGGCTCCACCGACAACGCCTACAACATCGGCGTACCAGGTTCAGCCTACCCAGATTCCAAAGCCTATCCCCTGGCACACTTGTTTTACCGGAGCCTGGGCAACCAGGGATGGTATGACCTGAATGGAGATCGCAATGTTCAGGGCTGCCCGGACGACACCAATGGCTGCCTGCGCAACACCGGCCCCTTTATCAATATGCAACCAGGCATCTATATCGATTCTGACGAGTTTTGCGATGCCATCATTGGGGTCCCCCCCCCTCTCTTTATGCTCACATTCGATTTCAGAACGGGACAACAGAGCTTCTTTTCCACGGCTATGGTACCACCACTTCCACCAAAACCGTTTGTACTGCCCTACCGCTTTGGTGATGTAAAAGGCTTCAGGCACGTACCCACGCTTTCTCCCTGGCTCCTGGGCGCTATGGCTGGACTGCTGCTTGTGCTGGGCGGTTATCGCCTGCGCAGGAGATCTTCACGATAATTTTAGCCCCCAGGTCGGGTAAACCCGGCAAACAGGCTTCGCCCATTATGGCAGCTATTGTCGGGCTGAAGCCCGACCTGCGGTCGTATCCTGAAGCCTTACAATCGCCAGTCAAAAAAACCGGGAGCTTAGTTTCCACAAGCGGCGGCGGACACGCTTTATCGTGTAAATGGTGCCCAGGTAGATGTCCGAGGACTTGAAGCGCTGCAGCAGGCCATAAGCCCAGGCAATAAGGCCGAAGGACAGGAGCTTGTCCCGGTTGGCGCTGAAGATATCAATGGCCGGCACCGCCACCAGACCCTTGGAGACATAGACCAGCAGCGCGCTCTTCCAGTGTCCCTCCGCCGCCAGGGCTGCGGAAGCCAGGCCCAGCAGCTCCATGGGTACGAACAGGGACAGGTAAATGAGCAGCACCAGATAACGGTTCCGGCGGGCGGTGAAACGGTTGATGGCCGCCATGAGACGCGGGTAGTAGCGGCGGAACGCCAGCAGATCGTGCAGGACTTCCCAGACTTCCTCGAAAACAAGAAATACCAGCACCAGCCCGTAGAGTAGCAGATTGCGCAGCCACAGAAGCAGGTACATGAGGCCATCGCTGGCGCGGATGCGCCGGCGGGTTTCAGCCATGGCCCTGAGTAGGGCTTGTCCCATACCTTTCAGCATGGCTTGCCGGTATCGCGCTGGTATTGCTGGAAGATGCCATAGCGCCAGCGGCGCATGGCCAACACCACGGTCATGCCGTTGCGCTCGGCAAAAGGCAGTCCGGCATCGTTTTCACACAGGGCATCGAATTCCCGGGCCAGTTGCTCCAGTTTGCGCTGGAATACCGGCAGCGAGTTTTCCGCCAGCATGCCGTTGACCACCAGAAGTTTTTCATGATCCTCATCGAAGCGGGAGGCAAAGAAATCCTGCTGCAGGCGGCTGAGGAAGAAGCGCTGTATGGGGCCGTTCTCCCGCCACTTGAAATTGGGCGCCACCCGCAGCCTGACCCGGTTCCCCGGCAACAGCTCGATCATCTTCAGGCGGTCCAGGCGCATGAGCAGATTGATCAGGCGGTGTTCTCCAAAGCTGAAGTACTCCAGCAGTTCCTCGAACCGCCAACGGTTCAGCACGCAGACGGTCACCAGCAGCAGCTCCAGATCATCGACAATCTCCTGCTCCTGTTCGGGATCGAGTTCCACCAGGGTTCTTGGATCACCTTCCTGGGCCAACAGGGCCAGGTCGGAGATCTCCATATCCAGCATCTGGCAGATGGCTTCCAGGCGCTGCAGGGTAAAATTCCCCCGGGAGAACAGGCGCTTTATACTGGCTTCGGACAATCCAAGATGACTGGCAACCCGGGCATAGGTGATGCCCTGGGCCTTGAGTGTCCGCTTGAGGGCGGCAATGAGTTGCCGGGACTGGGCCACGATATTCTCCTTGGTGTGAAAATGGAACCCATATCTCCCCCACCATACGCGGGGAGGGTTGGTGAGGGGGTGAAGAAGGCCTGTTCCCCCCTCACCCTGGCCCTCTCCCCCCAAGGGGAGAGGGAATATCAAATCTCCCTCCCCCAAGGGGGACAGGGAGCATCCATGAGCCGGGGTGGGTTCATGGCTCACGAGAGTTAGTAGCATTTTTCGCTACCCAACGGTCTATTTTATGCGCCTGTTTTCAACATAGTAGCCTATATGGCCACAAGGCGCTAATCTGGGAACCAGCAATAACAACAGGGGTAATACTATGGACAGCTTGTTCAGGCTTCGGGGCTTTTTGCCCTACATAGGGGTTCTGTTTCTCAACGCCTTCGTGGATCTGGGACACAAGATCCTCATCCAGAACACCATCTTCAAGGTCTATGACGGCCAGACCCAGATCATCCTGTCCGCCATAGTCAACGCCCTGATCCTGCTGCCCTTCGTGCTGCTATTCAGCCCCTCCGGTTATCTGGCGGACAGGTTCCGCAAACCCCGGATCATGCAGATCAGTGCGGCGGTGGCCGTGGGCCTGACCCTGCTCATCGTCCTGTCCTATCACCTGGGCTGGTTCCGGGCCGCTTTTGCCCTGACCTTCGCCCTGGCGGTGCAGAGCGCGTTCTATTCGCCGGCCAAGTATGGCTACATCAAGGAACTGACAGGCGCCTCCCGGCTGGCGTCGGCCAACGCCATTGTCCAGGCGGTGACCATCGTCGCCATCCTTTCCGGTATCTTCGTATTCTCCGTGCTGTTCGAAGCCAGCCTGGAAGGGAAAGATCTGCACAGCGAAGCGCCTATCCTGCAAGCCATGGCGCCCATCGGCTGGATTCTGGTGGCCTGCTCGGTGGCGGAGTTCCTGTTTACCCTGCGCCTGCCACTGACCCGGGCGGAGGCCCCGGATCTGGCATTCCGCCTGAAGACCTATGCCTCGGGCCATTACCTGCGCGACAATGTGCGCAAGCTCGTTTCCAACCGCAACATCTGGCTGTCCATCGTCGGCCTGTCCGTGTTCTGGGGGATTTCCCAAGTGGTGCTGGCCGCTTTTCCCGCCTACGCCAAAGAATACCTGGGTGAAACCAATACCGTGGTCATTCAGGGACTCATGGCCGCCTCGGGCATCGGCATCATCATCGGCTCCCTGATTGCCGGACAGGCGTCCAGGTACAGCATCGAGACAGGCCTCATTCCCTTGGGCGCCCTGGGCATCGTGTTCAGCCTGTTCTTGACGCCGCAACTGGATTCCAGTCTGCTCCTGGGCCTGGATTTTCTGCTGCTGGGCGTGGCCGGCGGCCTGTTCATCGTGCCCCTGAACGCCCTCATCCAGTTTCATGCCGGCGAACGGGAGCTGGGCACGGTGCTGGCGGGCAACAACTGGGTGCAGAACCTGGTCATGCTGGCCTTTCTGGGCCTGACCGTGGCCTTCGCCCTGACAGGCATGAGCAGCGTAGGCCTGTTCCACCTGCTCACCCTCACGGCCCTGGCCGGTGCCCTCTACACGGTCTGGCAGCTGCCCCAGTCCCTGGTGCGCTATCTCATCAGCCGTCTGTTTGCCGGGGGCTACCGCATCCGCGTCATGGGCTTCGACAACCTTCCGGGCCAGGGCGGCGTTCTCCTGCTTGGCAACCATATCAGCTGGCTGGACTGGGCCATGGTGCAGATCGCCTGTCCCCGGCCAATCCGCTTCATCATGGACCGCAACCTCTACCAGCGCTGGTATCTGAAGTGGTTCCTGGATTTCTTCGGCGTGATTCCCATCGGCCCGGGACACAGCAAGGAGGCCCTGGCGCAGATCGGCGAGCTGCTGAAGCAGGGCGAAGTGGTCTGCCTGTTCCCGGAAGGGGCCATCAGCCGCAACGGCCAGTTGGGAAGCTTCAAGAAGGGTTTCGAGCGGGCAGTGGCGGAACTGACCGATAAGGATGGCGTGATTCTGCCCTTCTACCTGCGCGGTCTGTGGGGCAGCCGTTTCTCCCGCTCCAGCCAACAACTGCAGCAGAACCGCCGCCGCGGCCTGCGCCGGGAAGTCATTGTCGCCTTTGGCAAGCCCCTGCCGCTCCATGCCAGCGCCATACAGGTCAAGCATCAGGTCGCCGAGCTTTCCATCAGCGCCTGGGAAGCCCATACCCACAGCCTGGAGCCCGTGGCCCTGCGCTGGCTGCGCATGGCCAAACGCCGGGGGGGTGCCGATGCCGTGAGCGAAGCCCGGGGTGGCAAGAGCCTGTCGGCCCGCCGCTTCGTCACCGCAGTGCTGGCCTTTTCGCGCCTGATCCGCCGGCGCAGCCCGGAACAGAACATCGGCCTGCTCCTGCCCACCAGCACCCCGGGGCTGATCACCAATATGGCGGTATTGCTCCTGGGCAAGACCGTGGTCAATCTCAATTTCACCGCCAACCTGGCGGCACTGCAGGCCAGCCTGGACAAGGCGGAAATCCGCTCCATCTACACATCCCGGCAATTCCTGAAGAAACTGGAACGCAAAGGCATGAATCTCGCCCCCCTGTTCCGGCATGTGGAAGTCTTCTACCTGGAAGATATGGCCGGGGAAATCCGCCCGGCGGGAAAACTGTTCTTCCTGGCCTGCGCCACCCTGATGCCGGCATCCTGGCTGTATGCCCTGTTCGGCAGACGGGTGTCCATCGAACAACCTGCCGCCATCCTGTTCTCCAGCGGCAGCGAAGGCGCGCCCAAGGGCGTGATGCTCAGCCAGCGCAACATACTGGCCAATATCCTTCAGGTCTCCGACGTGCTGGACACCCGCAGCGACGACTGCATCATGGCCACCCTGCCCCTGTTCCATGCTTTCGGTCTCACGGTCACCGGCCTGATGCCCCTGGTGGAAGGCATCCCCGCGGTCTGCCATCCGGACCCCACGGATGTGCTCAATATCGCCAAGGGGATCTACCGCAACCAGGGCACCATCCTCTGCGCCACGTCCACCTTTCTGCGCCTGTTCACCGCCAACCGCAAGGTGCACCCCCTGATGCTGAAGTCCCTGCGGGTGGTGGTGGCCGGGGCGGAGCGCCTGAGTCCGGAAGTGCGCGATGCCTTCAAGCTGAAATTCGGCAAGGAGATCTACGAGGGTTACGGTTCCACGGAAACCACGCCAGTGGCCAGCGTGAACCTTCCCGACCGCCTGGACCCTCAGACCTGGAAGGTGCAGGTGGGGCACAAGCCGGGCACGGTGGGGCTGCCCCTGCCCGGGGGTGCCTTCCGCATTGTCGATCCCGACACCCTGGAAGCCCTGCCCACTGGCGAAGACGGCCTGATACTGTTCGGCGGCGCCCAGGTGATGCTCGGCTATCTGAAAGACCCGCAAAAGACCGCCGAGGTCATCGTGGAGATGGACGGCCACCGCTGGTACAAGACGGGCGACAAGGGCCATCTGGACCAGGACGGCTTTCTCACCATCGTGGATCGCTACTCCCGGTTCGCCAAAATCGGCGGAGAGATGGTCAGCCTCGGCGGCATCGAGACGGCCCTGTACCCCCTGCTGCCCGAGGGCGTGGAAATCCTCGCCACTACGATTCCCGATGGCAGGAAGGGGGAGAAAGTAGTTTTGCTCTACAGTGGCGGCATCACCGAGGATGACTTGCAGGCGCTGATCCGGCAATCTTCCCTGAACACCCTGGCCC
>JALWRH010000123.1 GCA_026994195.1 Sedimenticola sp.
CTTCGCATGGCGTCTCGCCGCGACGGCCCCCTGATTCCACTCATGCCGCTCATCCCGGACATGCCGCCCATGCCAGACATGCCGTTCATGCCAGACATGCCGCCCATGCCAGACATGCCGTTCATCCCAGACATACCGTTCATGCCAGACATGCCGCCCATGCCAGACATGCCGCCCATGCCTGACATACCGTTCATGCCAGACATGCCGCCCATGCCAGACATGCCGTTCATGCCCGACATGCCTGACATACCCGACATTCCAGACATGCCACTAGCAGGGTAAAAGAAGATCTGGCCCTGAGGAGTGATCTTGAAGTAGCCGCTCATGCCCGACATCCCGGACATGCCACCCATGCCGCTCATGCCAGACATGCCATTCATGCCGGACATCCCGTTCATGCCTGACATGCCATTCATGCCAGACATGCCGTTCATGCCAGACATGCCGTTCATGCCAGACATGCCATTCATGCCAGACATGCCGTTCATGCCAGACATGCCGTTCATGCCAGACATGCCGTTCATGCCTGACATGCCATTCATGCCTGACATGCCGTTCATGCCATACATACTGGCGCCGGCAGTGGTGACCATAGTGGTGCTGATAAGGGCAGCAATGCCTATGGCCTTCTTGATCTGTTTGGTTATTTTGCACATTCGTGTCTTCATGGTGTTCCTCCTGATGGGGTAATACTGAGCTTTGTGCTCAAGGTGTGAGTGCTTCCGGCATTCAGTAGAAAAATGCTGTGGCCGGAAGAGAAAAACTATTTCCGATGCCATCCCCGGATATCGTAGGGGCCGGTTAGTCCCGGGTGATTGAAAGGTGTGTACCAGTTACCCTGGTTGTCCAGAAAATACAGACTGCGGGGAAACGGAGGCTGGATTCCTGTGAGAGCATGCTTGAACCAAGCCTGATCGTGTTTTACCCATTCAATGACAGGTGCTCCCAGCGGACGGGCATCGGGCTGTGTTCCTGCAATGGGGTAGGGCTTATCCGCGTAGGATGAAAGGGGGGTCAACAGTAAGACCGCAAAGCAAGTTTGGTGAACACTTTTCATCGGGCACAATCCTGTTAGGTATAGGGAAGGGGGGTTGCTTGCTTAGTTAGCAATCCTTGTGCCATGTTGTCTGTGCTGTTCTAAATCACTGAAACCATGAATAAAATAATGTGGCCCTGTTGTTTCCGTAATCACGGGCAGGGGAAAAACCTGACAAGCTGTCATATGAAAACATCCGTGAAGATGACGTAATCATTGAAATCGGCTTGCTGTTCTCAATGGAGTGTCCGCTGATGCCAGATAAATCAGTAAGTTGTAAATCCAACTTTAGTGGATTTCTTGTGGCTGACATCCTGTCATAGGGTAGGAGTTGTCCAGGAAAACGCAGGCATAACTCCCTCCCCCGCGTGCGGGGGAGGGTTGGGCAGTGGGGACTTCATTCAAGAACTATAACTGCGCCATCGCTGTTGCGGATGGCAAGCTGGTGCATAAGTCGATAGGGCCGTTTGGAGGAGACGATGCTGATGATATGCACACCCAGGATTCTGCGGATGCGGCCTACGCTGGCTTCCATCCCGGATTGATCGGCCAGCCAGCTTTGCGCGACATCATGCGCTTTTTGCCAGGAGTTTACAGGCAGATCCGGTTGGTAACGGGTCAGTACGCCTGCACAGCGAGCAACAGTACCAGCCTTGTTTTTTCCCGGAGGATACAGAAGCAGGCTCCCGTCTGCTGTATCTTCGATTCTCCAGCCTGCAGCTTCCAGTTTCTCCTTCATTCCAGCCAGCGATCCGGGTTCCTTGGATGTTGAGGGCTTTGTCTGTGGAATCTGGTCTCGTGGTGGCCTGAGCACCAGGGCGCCATCGGCATCTTCAGAGGTGCTCCATCCTGTTTTTTCCAGTTTCTGCCTGAGTTCTTGCCAACGATTGTTCTGAGATGGCGTGGGCTTTTCACTCTTTCCAGAAGTACTACGTGGCCTGAGCAGCAGATCGCCTGTTGCCGTTCGTGAGGCATCCCATCCGGCATCCTCAAGGGCCTTGATGAGCTGATCATTGGAAGGAAGGGGATGACTGGCTTCCGGTTCGGTTGATTTCCCTGACTCCAGGGATTGTTCCAGTTCGGATACAGAAGCGGCGCCGGCCAGGCTTCCCTGTAGAAGAAATATCCCGAGAATCAGGTTTCTTGTTGCAGATGGATGGACGGTGTGAATCATCTTGCTGTTCCCCATGTAGTGATTGGAATGCTCTGGTGTAAAGAGCTATGCGGCACTACCAAGCAAGAGTTGAGCCAATGCCTGAATGTTTACAGAGTTTGTAATAAGCACGGGATGTGAAGGTCGAAAGGAAGCGCTTCTGTCAAGGGCACAGCCAATGTCAGGCATGACAATATGTCAGAGACTTATTCTTTGTCAGGCGTAGAATATTCCTATTCCCGGTTGCCGGAGGAAGAAATGGCGTGGCTTGGAAACAGTTTGAATCACAAATTCACCGCGGCCACCATTGCGGGTTTCCTCGTGAGTTCTGTGGTGTTCATGCTGTTGTTTCTGACTTTCTATCAGGAAGAGCTCAAGCAGGAACGTGCCCAGGCGGTTCGTGAAGTCAATAATCTGCTCCAGTCTTCCCTGGAAAATGCGATGCTGAAGCGCGATTTGGCAGGTCTCATTTATATCGTGCGGCACTTGGGTAAGCAGCCCAATATCTCATCTGTGATGATCGTCAATCCCAAGGGCGAGGTGCGTTTTGCCAGCCGGGTTGAAGATGAAGGCCGCCATCTTCCAGTAGCGTTGGTCACGGGTGAAAAAGCCCATACCCTGTTCACCCGGGACATACATGGCCGTGAAGTGTTGCGCAGTGTGAACCCGGTTCACAACAAGCCTCCCTGCCAGCAGTGTCATGGCCCCATGCAGGAGCATCCTGTCAACGGCATACTGTTGGTGGATTACGACGCGACATCCATTCGGCAGCAGGCACGAAATACCACCCTGATGCTCATGGGGGCCGGCTCACTCATCGTTATCGTCAATCTTATTGGCGGCTGGTGGTTCATTCGGCGTTTCATTCTCAAGCCTGTTGCTTCTCTGAGCCACACCAGCCAGGCGCTTTCCAGGGGAGAATTGAGTGCCAGGGTGGATACTGAGGGCAATGACGAACTGGCCCGGCTGGGTCAGACCTTCAATCAGATGGCGGAAAACCTTCAGAGCCATACCCGCAAGCTGGATGAGGGCAAAGCCTTTCTGCAGGCCATGATCGATGCCATTCCAGATGGTGTGCGTATCATCGATATGGATTACAACATGCTGCTGGTCAACAAGGCTTTTGTGGAACAGGCGGGTTACAACGCTGAAGCCCGGGTGGGTGGAAAGTGTTACGCCGCTTCTCATGGACTGGATTCTCCCTGTCCTTCTGAACTCTATACCTGTCCATTGGTGGAACTCCGGCGCAGTGGAGAGCCTATGAAAGTCATCCATCATCATGTGTGTGAGAGTGGTGATTCCCTGGATGTGGAGGTCTATGCGGCGCCTATGACAGTTGTCAGTGAAGGCAGTGAGAACATGCTGGTGGTGGAAGCGATCCGGGATCTCAGCAAGGAAGTGCGCTTTACTCATGAACAGCGCCTGTCAGAGCTGGGCAGGCTGGCAGCCGGAGTGGCCCATGAGATCTATAATCCATTGAGTTCCATGAAGCTGGCGCTGCATTCACTCATGCTCAGTATGCAACAGAATGGCAATCCTCCTGCGGAGGTTGCTTATGATCTGGCTATCGTGGAGGAGGAAATGGATCAATGCATCCACATCACTGACAAGCTGTTGCGCCTCAGCGCCACACCCCTGGAAAAAGAGGAACTGGTGGATATTCAGGAAGTGTTGACCGACACCCTCAGCCTGTTGCGTTGGGATGCAGAGCAGGCGGGCATTGACATACAAAAACACTTTCCCGATGCCTGTTCCCGGGTTATTGCCAGTAGCAGTGAAATACGCATGTTGATGCTCAACCTTGTGCAAAATGCTTTCCATGCCATGCCGGAAGGGGGCGAACTGCAGGTGTTTGTGGAGCGTCTGGATGGGCAGATCCTGGTGCGTATCAGTGATACAGGCGTGGGAATATCAGAAGAAGAACTGCCCTATATCTTCATGCCGTTTTTCAGCCGGCGGGCGGATGGTGTTCATGGCACAGGTCTGGGGTTGTCCATTTCCAAAGCCATCGTGGAAGCCTATGGTGGCACCTTGAGCGTGACCAGCCGGGTAGGGCAGGGAAGCAGTTTCCTGGTCAGTCTGCCTGAAGCTACGGAGGAAAGCACATGGCATTGAAAGCCAGTATCCTGGTGATCGAGGATGATCGTGTGCTCAATCGCATGATCGTGCGCCAACTCGAATTCATGGGGCACCAGGGACACGGAGTGGAAGATCTGGCGGCGGCGCATGCCTGGTTGCACAAGAACGAACCCGACTTGATCATTTCTGATATGCGTCTTCCAGACGGGGACTGTATCGATGAGCTTCAGGAATTGGGGGAATCTCATCCGGTTATCGTGCTGACGGCCTATGGTACCGTCAAGAATGCCGTGGAGGCCATACGTGGGGGGGCGGCAGATTACCTGACCAAGCCTGTGAGTCCGGAGGAACTGTCCCTCACGGTTGAAAGAGTGCTGGATACAGAAGCCTTGCGTAGCGACCATCAGTTCTGCAAGTCCCGCCTGGCCGCGCAAACAGGTTCCCACTCTTACATGATTGGTCAGAGTGATGCCCTAAACCGCGTAAAGGAATTGATCGATGCGGTTGCAGACACCGATGTCACCGTGCTGGTGCTGGGTGAAAGTGGCGCAGGCAAGGAACTGGTGGCGCGCGCCATCCATGATCAGAGCGGGCGTGCCCACAGAAACTTCGTCGCTGTCGATTGCTGCACCCTGCAGGAGAGCCTGTTCGAATCAGAACTGTTCGGCCATGAAAAAGGTGCTTTCACGGGAGCGGACCGCAAGAAGAAAGGACTGATAGAGGGCGCGGCGGGCGGCACCCTGTTTCTGGATGAAATTGGCGAGATACCTCCGCCCATACAGGCCAAGCTGCTGCGTGTTCTGGAAACCGGAAAGTTCCGGCGTGTGGGGGGTACCCGTGACCTGGATTCGGACGTGCGTATCGTCGCAGCCACGAACCGTAACCTCAAGAAGATGTCTGAGAGCGGAGAATTTCGCGCTGATCTCTACTACCGCCTGGAAGCTTTCAGCATTTATGCACCGCCTTTGCGGGAACGCCGGGAGGATATTCCCTGGCTGGTGGAGCACTTCATACACAATCACAATTTTTCCATGCGGGTAAAAAAAACTGTCACCAAGGAAGCCATGCGCAAGCTGATTTCCTATGACTGGCCCGGCAACGTGCGTGAGCTGAAAAACGTGGTGGAGCGGGCCATCATTCTTTCGCGCAAGAACAAGATGATCCGCAGTCAGCATCTGACGTTTGGCGCCTGTCAGCAGGAAACCGGGTTTCAACTGGATCTGCCTGGCGGTTCGTCGCCAACCCTCGAAGAACTGGAGGCCAGTTACCTGAAGATGTTATTGGAAAAGCATGCCGGGCATCGCGCCACGGTAGCGCAGATCATGGGTATCAGCGAACGGCATGTATACCGTCTGATAAAGAAATACAGGTTGGGTGAACTGCCGGCTCTGGCAAAGAAGGCCTGAGGCCGATGGGCTGCGGTTGACCGTAGAAATGAAATTCATTATCATTCACGCCATGCATGGTTTTCCCCGAAAACTTCTCGTTTTGATTCTGTCCCTGATGTTGGCGCTGGTGCCGCTGCAGGGGCTGTTCGCGTCGGAAATGTCCATGCCTGCCGGTCACATGGCCAAATCCCCCACACTGCAGGCGCAGACCATGCAAGGCCAATCCATGATGGATGTCGTCACGGATTGCAGGGATTGCGCCAAGGAAAGCAAGTGTTGTAGTGGCAATACCTGTAGCAGCCATCAATGCGCCTCCTGCGTGGTCATGGCGTTTCTGCCCGTATCTTTTCTGTTCCAGGCTCCTGAGTCTGCCGGTGTTTCAAGCGCGCAGCCGGATGGCAAAGCCGCTTCAACCCATACCCTCCTGTATCGACCTCCGCAAGTCTGATTCCCTGCTATCGCTCCATTCGGAGTTTGTTTGACCAATACAACAAGTGTTTATACGGCGATGCGATGCATGCCGTAATGCAGAGGAATGAGCATTCATGAAATACAGGAAAACTATCTTTTCCGGGGGCGAGATGTCTCCATCCCGCCGGCGGTTCGTGCAAGGGCTGGCCATGGGCGGCATGGCGGCAGGTCTGGGACTGACGACCCGCACCCTGTGGGCCAATACAGATCAACAGCAAAAGATGCCCACACTACGCGGCACCGACTATGACCTGACCATTGGTGAACAGGTGGTCAATTTCACCGGTACCCCGCGTATCGGCACCACGGTCAACGGTTCCCTGCCTGCGCCGATTCTGCGCTGGAAGGAAGGGGATACCATTACCCTGAGGGTGAAAAACAATCTGCCGGAAAGCAGTTCCATCCACTGGCACGGCATCATATTGCCCAGCAGCCAGGACGGAGTGCCTAATATCTCCGACGGCTTTCACGGTATCGCGCCGGGAACCACCCATACCTACCAGTTCAAGGTCGCACAAAGTGGCACCTTCTGGTACCACAGCCACTCCGGATTTCAGGAGCAGACCGGACTCTATGGCCCTATCGTCATCGACCCCATAGAGCCTGAGCCTTTCACCTATGACAGGGACTATGTGGTCATGCTGTCTGACTGGACAGATGAAGATCCCACGGTCGTGTACGCCAAGCTGAAGAAGCTCAGCCACTATTACAACTTCAACGAGCGCACCCACAAGGATCTGATGAAGGATCTCAAGGAAAAGGGCCTGGCCCGTACCTGGTCCGAGCGCAAGATGTGGATGCAGATGCGCATGAGCCAGCGGGATCTGGCCGATGTCACCGGCTATACCTACACTTACCTTATGAACGGCCAGACCCCGGCTGATGGCTGGACCGGCCTGTTCCGCAAGGGAGAGAAAGTGCGCCTGCGTTTCATCAACGGTTCTGCCATGAGCTTTTTTGATGTGCGGATTCCCGGCCTGAAGATGACGGTGGTGGCGGCTGACGGCCAGTACGTGCAACCGGTGTCCGTGGATGAATTCCGCATTGGTGTTGCCGAGACCTACGATGTGATCGTGGAGCCCGATGATGGTGCCTACACCATCTTCGCCCAGTCCATTGACCGTTCAGGCTATGCCCGGGGTACCCTGACGCCTGATCCCGCCATGACAGCGGAAGTACCGATTATGGATCCTGTTCCCAATCTCACGCATATGGATATGGGGATGGACATGAGTGGTATGGGCCACGGCATGCACGGTATGGGTGGTATGGACATGAAGGGCATGGACCACAGTCAACACCAGATGGGCAGCATGGACATGAAAGGCATGGACCACAGCAAGATGCCCATGGGTAGTGGGCAGATGCAAGGCATGGATCACAGCAAGATGCCGATGAAAGGTATGGATCACAGCCAACATCAGATGGCTGGCATGAAGATGAAGGGCATGAACCACAGCATGATGCCTGGGGATGGAGGGAAAAAGCCAGTGCATCCCTCTGACTTCACGTCCGGGAAAGTGATTCATGCGCCTACGGAATATGGTCCCCAGGTCGATATGCGTGCTCAGGCGCCACAATACCGTCTCAGTGATCCAGGCGTAGGTCTGCGCAACAATGGCCGTCGGGTATTGACTTATGCTGATCTGCGCAACCTGCGGGGGACCAATGATCCTCGTGATCCCGATCGGGAGATCCAGCTGCATCTCACCGGCAACATGGAGCGCTACATGTGGTCCATGAACGGCGTGAAGTTCAATGATGCCGAACCCCTGCGCTGGAAACTGGGTGAACGTCTGCGCATCACCTTCGTCAACGACACCATGATGAACCACCCCATGCATCTGCATGGAATGTGGAGTGATCTGGAAACCGGGGACAATGACTATATTCCACGCAAGCACACAGTCATCGTGCAACCGGGTTCCCGTATCAGTTACCGGGTAACAGTGGATGCAGAGGGGGGGTGGGCCTATCACTGCCATCTCCTGTATCACATGCTGGGCATGTTCCGTGAAGTTCAGGTCAGTTGAGGAGAAGTGAAATGAGAAAGATCAACATGATGATACTGGCGCTGAGCATGAGTGGTAGCGCCTTTGCCGGCGGTATGAACGATGATCCCTTCCTGTTCATGCTGAAGATGGACAAGTTCGAACTGCGTGATGCCGATGAGGGTACTGTCCTGGTCTGGGATGCCCAGGCCTGGGCAGGCAAAGACCTGAACAAGCTTTGGCTCAAGTCGGAGGGTGAGCGGGGAGAAGAAGGCACGGAGGAAGGCAATGTCGAAGTGCTGTACAGCCGGGCCATCGCGCCGTTCTGGGATC
Source organism: Sedimenticola sp. (assembly GCA_026994195.1). Taxonomy (GTDB): domain Bacteria; phylum Pseudomonadota; class Gammaproteobacteria; order Chromatiales; family Chromatiaceae; genus Thiolapillus. Next base: position 8,455 of record JALWRH010000123.1, read on the forward strand.
TGCAGGCGGGTTGGCGCCATGATTTCCGCCCTACGCCGGATCGTGACTGGGCCGCTTTTGGCGTGAAAGGGCTGGCTCCCTATCTGTTCGAAGTGGATGCCACGGCTTATGTGGGCGAGTCCGGACGGATGGCGGCGGCTCTGTCGGTGGAATATGAATACCTGTTCACCCAGAAACTGATTCTGTCGCCAGAGCTGGAGATGAATCTCTACAGCAAAGACGATGAGGCGGTTGGCGTGGGTTCCGGCCTGTCAGACCTGCAACTGGGTTTGCGCTTGCGCTATGAGATCGTGCGTGAGTTTGCCCCGTATATCGGTGTGAACTGGTGGAACAAGTTTGGCAAAACGGCAGACTATGCCGAGGCGGCCGGTGGTGAGACCAGCGATGTGGAATTTGTTGCCGGTTTCCGTCTGTGGTTCTGAGTATGCAGTACCGGACACGTATTTGCGTGTCCGGTCAATCATTGAAGGTGAACGAAAATGAGTAAGAACAATCGAAACAATCCTGTTCTCTGGGCGGTCCTGTCAATAACCCTGCTTGCCGGCGTTTCCCTGTTGGCTTTTCAACCGCGGGTATCGGATGCGGCCGATCTGGTGGTGTACAAGAGTCCCACCTGTGGTTGTTGCAAGAAATGGGTTAAGCATATGCGTGAGAATGGCTTTAGCGTGGAAGTTCATGAGCAGTACAATGTCACACCGAGAAAAGATGAGTATGGGGTGCCACGGAAGCTGCGTTCCTGTCACACCGCAACCATAGGCGGTTATGTGGTAGAGGGGCATGTCCCCGCTGATGTGGTCAGGCAGTTGTTGGAAGAACAGCCGGCTGTTGCTGGTGTGGCAGTGCCGGGTATGCCCATGGGATCACCTGGCATGGAAGGTTTCCGCAAGGACCCCTATGATGTTGTCAGCTTCACCCGTACCGGCAAGACGGGTATTTATGCCAGCCGTTGATGTCGTACTGGATACAGAGGTAATCGTATGAAGCAGGAAGGCATGGCCATTCCCGAAAACTATGTGCTGAAGGTGGATGGGATGACCTGTGGCCATTGTTCGACCCGGGTGGAACAGGCGGCGTTGAAGGTTGCGGGGGTGAACAAAGCTTCAGTGGATCTGGAGGCAGGCACTCTCGCGGTTCAAGGCGGGCGCCCCAGTCAGGTGGTCTCCGCTGTCCGGGAGGCCGGTTACAGCGCTGAGCCGTTGCCGGATATTCCTGAAAGCTGTCCCCTGCCTGAAGTACCCCAGGAGGCTTCGAAACCGGCGGTGGATGAAACAGAAGCCCGGCAGGATGCCTATCTGGTGCTCGTGGATGAGATGACCTGCGCCAGCTGTGTGGGGCGGGTGGAAAAGGCCATACGCTCTGTTCCCGGCGTAGAGCAGGCGGCGGTGGATCTTGTGAATCAGAGCGCCCTGGTGACAGGGGGTGATCCGGATGCTGTGGTGGCCGCCATCGTGGACCAGGGGTATCCCGCCCGCCTGGCGGAAATTCTGCCGGCCACGGATGATCGTTACGAGCTGGAGATTGGCGACATGACCTGTTCCAGTTGTGTCGCCACCGTAGAGAAGGCCATTCTCTCTGTGCCCGGTGTGCGTGAAGCCAGTGTCAACCTGGTGGAAAAACGGGCCGCGGTGCGGGGAGGGGATCCCGAAGCTGTGGTCAATGCCGTCATCGATCAGGGTTACGCCGCAAAGCTTGTGGAAAAACCCGTGAGCGCGGGTGAATACCGTCTGCGTTTTCAGGATGCTCAAGCACAAGCGCAGGCCAAAGCCGCCCTGGAGGACCTGTTGCCTGCTGGCGACGCCATTGTCGAGAATCAGTGGCCGGAAGTGGTGCTGCGTACGGCGGTGCATCCCGGGCGCATGATCCTGGAACTGCGCAAGCGGGGGATCGAGGCGGTGGTGGAAGAGCAGTTCGTCGATCCCTACGTGGAGCAGGCTGCCCAGGCGCGCCGGGAGATCCGCCGTTCCTGGCAACGCGCCCTGGTAGCTGGTCTGGTGGGGGGGCTGCTCATTGCTGCTGAGTTCACTGGCCTGTTGCCGGATCTGAAAGCCCCCAGTACGGTGTTGGGGGTGAGTGGTCAGGTGGTATGGGCGGGTATCGCCTTATTGGTTCTGTTCACCATGTGGTTCAGCGGGCGCAGTTACTATCGCACCGCCATCAAGCAGGCGCGGCATTTCTCCGCCAACATGGATACCCTTGTGGCGCTGGGTACTTCCGCCGCCTGGTTGTCTTCAGTGTTGTTCATTGTCGATCCTGAGTTTATTCCCGGTCATCCCAAACTGTACCTGGATGCCGCTGTGCTCATCCTGGCTTTCCTGCAACTGGGGCATGCCCTGGAGGTACGGGCCAAACGCACAACCTCCGAAGCCATTGGTTCTCTGCTCAAGCTGGCGCCCAAAACCGCCAACGTCATCATTGATGACGAGGAAGTGGAGCTGCCCGTTTCTCTGTTGCATCCCGGAGACAAACTGCGCGTGCGACCGGGAGAAACGGTTCCTATCGATGGCGTAATTGTCGAAGGCGGCTCCAGCGTGGATGAATCTCTGCTCACGGGGGAGCCGATACCGGTGGAAAAAAATGCCGGTGATCAAGCTATCGGGGGCACGCGCAATCTGGGGGGCAGTTTTGTTCTGGATGTGAGCCGCCCAGCCAGCGATACAACGCTTTCACACATCATCGATATGGTGAAAAAAGCCCAGCTCAGCAAGCCCGCCATTGGCCGCCTGGTGGACAAGGTATCTGCCGTATTCGTGCCTATCGTCATCCTGATTGCCATTACCACCTTCCTGATCTGGTATTTTGTCGGTCCACAACCTTCTCTGGCCTATGCTCTCACAGCGGGGATTGCGGTGCTGGTCATTGCCTGCCCCTGTGCTCTTGGATTGGCCACGCCCATCGCCATCATGATGGGAACGGGCAGGGCAGCCCAGCTCAATATTCTGATCAGCAACAGCGAGGCCCTGCAAAGCGCCTCCAGTCTGACTCATCTGGTGGTGGACAAGACGGGCACCTTGACCCGGGGACGCCCGGAAGTCACCGCCGTCTACCCGGTGGATGGCGTGGGTGAAGAAGAACTGCTGGTGCTGGCGGCCAGCCTGGAAAGCCAGTCCGAGCATCCTCTGGCTGAAGCCATCGTCAAGGCAGCGGATCAGCGGGGTCTGAAGCTGCTGCCCATAGAGGATTTCTCCGCCGTCTCGGGCCGGGGGATTCAGGCTCGCATTGGCAATGATATGGCTTATCTGGGTAACCAGCATTTTCTTCAGGATGTCCCTATTGAAATAAGCGACGCATTGCGGAAAAAGGCTGAACAGGAAGCACGTCAGGGGGGCACCCCCATATGGCTGGCGGCTGGAAAGAAGCTGCGTGGACTGCTTGTTTTACGTGATCCCGTGCGCGAGGATACGCCAGCGGCCGTCAAAGCGCTGCAAGAACGGGGCGTGCAGGTGGTGATGTGCACGGGGGACAACGCGGTTACGGCAGAGGCCGTGGCGGCCACCCTGGGTATCGACGAAGTGCACAGCGAGGTAATGCCCGAAGACAAGCTGGAGGTCGTCAAGGCCTTGCAGTCCCAGGGGTTCAAGGTGGGCATGGTGGGTGATGGCGTGAATGATGCGCCTGCTCTGGCCCAGGCCGATACGGGCTTTGCCATTGGCAGCGGCACGGACGTGGCCATCGACAATGCTGACATCACCCTGGCTGGTGACTCTCTGGCCAATGTCAGTACTGCCATTGCCATATCTACGGCTACCCTGCGCAATATCCGGCAGAACCTGTTCGGAGCCTTCATCTATAATGTCACGGGCATTCCGCTTGCTGCAGGGGTTCTTTATCCTATCACCGGCTGGATGCTCGAACCCATGTTTGCCAGTGCCGCCATGGCCCTGTCTTCAGTCACCGTGGTGACCAATGCCAACCGGCTGCGTTTTTTCAAACCCGATACAGACACCAAGAGGTAAGAACATGTCTTCCGAAACCCGACTCAAGATTACCGGCATGACCTGTGGCCATTGTGTGGCGCATACTAAGAAAGCCCTGGAAGCCGTGCCTGGCGTTGTTGAAGCCGATGTCAGCTTGGAGCCAGGTGGCGCTGTAGTGAAAGGCGAGGCCAGCGCTGATGCACTGGTAGCAGCGGTCAAGGATGCGGGATATGAAGCCCAGGTTGAAAGTTGAAGCTTTCGCTCAGGATTTGTGTGACCGGTAGGTTGGGCTTAAGCCCGACAACAACCGCCATAAACTGTTTCTGTGTTGCAAACCTTCGCAACAGTGAATAGAAGTGGGCTTTTACGGGATTCTTCCGTTGCCATCAGACTGCGGAAACAATACCATAAGCGGTTGATTTCAATACCTGACCTAGTATTCAGGCATCTGGCAGTGGTAACAAGACATTGAATGAAAAGAAGAAAATAAGAGTTTTATTTGTCTGCATGGGTAACATCTGCCGTTCTCCCACCGCCCAGGGCGTGTTCCGCAAACTGGTGGAAGAGAAAGGGCTGGCGCATCGTATTGAAACCGATTCGGCCGGCACTCATGCCTATCACGTGGGACAGCCGCCTGACCGTCGAGCCCAGGCGACTGCTGCCAGCCGTAATATTGATCTGTCGGATTTGCGGGGCCGGCAGGTTGAGGTGGAGGATTTTCATCAGTTTGATTATGTGCTGGCCATGGATAGGGAAAACCTGGAGATCCTTTCCGGCCTGTGCCCGGCAGGCCTGGAAGACAGGCTGAGCCTGTTCATGGACTTTGCCGATGGTTATGGCATCGACGAAGTGCCTGATCCCTATTACGGTGGAGAACAGGGGTTTGAAAGGGTATTTGACATGGTGGAAGCTGCTTCCCGGGGACTGCTGGAAGATATTCGTCGCCGATATGTTTGAGTCCTGTGCGGGCTGCGTATTTATGCCAGGACCGTAGGTCAGACTTCAGTCCGACCTACGGATACGGGGCGTCCACAATCCGGGGTTTGACCCGGATAAGCTGAATCAGTCTTCTGGCTTTTTCTCTGCCGGTTTGTTCTCGGCCGGGGCCGGAGAAGACGGCTCAGATTCTGCGGGTTGGGCTACCGCTGCAACCGGCGCCGGTGGCGTTTCCTGGGGTACAGGAACTTTTTCTTGTGATGCTTCAGCTTTGGCCGCTACTTTTTTCTTGGCCACCTTTTTTTTCGTCACTTTCTTCTTGGCCGTCTTTTTCTTGGCCACTTTCTTGCGCACGGCACTTTCTTTGACTGGTTTTTCTTCTTTTTGGGGTGCCAGATTGTCAGCAGGTGCAGGGGAGATGCCAGCCGTCTTTTCCGGGGTCTTCTTTTCGGGACTTTTCTCCGGGGCATTGGCGGGAGCCGGTGCAGCGGCGGGTACCAGGGCAGCCGCGGCTTTCCTGACGGGCAGCTGGCTTCTGCCATCGTTCGGTAAAGACTGGCCTTCCCCTTGCGGCTTGTCTGCTTTGGAGGCTGCCGCAGGGGGCTTCTCCTCAGCTTGCTGCTTGGAAGCCGGTGCCGGTTTGTTTTCTGTTGCTGGAGAAGGGCTGTCTTTCGGCGCGGATTCCAGGGGTGCGTTCCGGGCTGGCTTCTGGGCAGTTTTTTTAGTTTCGTCCAAACGCGGTACAGAGGATTTGGATTTCAGACTTCCTGAAGAAATAGTGCGCTTGACCTTGGGTTCGGATTTTTCCCTGGATGCCTTTTCCTGAGTGGCGGTTGCAGCAGGTTTCTGTTTGTCCGGTGCAGACTGAGCTGAGGCCTTCTTGGCAGTATCTGCCTTTTTCTCCGTAGCAGAAGTTTCCGGCTTCTTGTTGCCGTCCTGCTGATGGCGCACCTGGCTCTGACGGGAGCCCGGACCGCGTCCCCGGCCTCGTCCGCCCCGGCGACCGCGTTTCTGGCCTGAACCATTGTTGCGATTTTCTTGCGGCTCTTTACCGCCTTCAGGAGTATTGGCTTTCTGTTCAGCAGGCTTTTTCTTTTGGCCGGTAGTTTTCTGTTGTTGTGGTTTTTTACCACCCGTATTACTGCTGCGATTGCTACCGCGGCGGTTGTTGCCGCGGCGATTGCCGTTTCTCGCCTGCTTTGCTTTTGGTTTCTCTTCTTTCTTCTCGGGCGCTTCCTCTTCTGCCGCCGAGGTGAAAATGGAGAACAGGCGTTTGATGAATCCGCCTTCCGGCTTTTCCTGGCCTGGTTCCTGAGCCTGTTTTGGTGGTTCCGGCACACTTTCGCGTGGAGCGGGAGTGATGTTCTTTACTGCGGGTTTCTCGATTTGCTTGCGCTGCTGTTCCTGACTGGCGGCGGCAGCCACCTCCGGTTCGGCAACCAGGTTGTAGCTGGAGCCGCTGTCCTTGGGCAGATCCTGGCGACGTATGCGCTCGATGCTGTAGTGAGGTGTCTCCAGGTGCTTGTTGGGGATCAGTACCACATCGATATTGTGGCGGGATTCGATTTCGGAGATGGGCAGGCGCTTTTCATTGAGCAGAAAAGTAGCCACTTCCACGGGCAGCTGGGCTTGGACCCTGCCGGTATTTTCTTTCAGGGCTTCCTCTTCCACAATGCGCAGAATGGACAGGGCCAGGGATTCCACGTCGCGGATATGGCCCTGGCCGTCACAACGTGGGCAGACCTGGTGGGCAGATTCACCCAATGAAGGGCGCAGGCGCTGACGGGACATCTCAAGCAAGCCAAAACGCGAGATACGGCCAATACGCACCCGGGCGCGGTCTTCCTTCATGGCATCACGCAGGCGGTTTTCGACCTGACGCTGGTTCTTGGAGGGCCCCATGTCGATGTAATCGATGACGAACAGACCGCCCATATCCCGCAGCCGAAGCTGACGGGCGATTTCTTCCGAGGCTTCCAGGTTGGTGGTCAGGGCCGTATCTTCGATGTTGCTGCCCTTGGTGGCCCGGGCGGAGTTGATGTCGATGGAGGTCAGAGCTTCGGTGGGATCGATGACGATGGATCCGCCAGACGGCAGGCGCACTTCGCGTTGGAAAGCGGTTTCGATCTGGGATTCGATCTGGTAGCGCGAGAACAGGGGGACTTCGTCCTCGTACAGCTTGAGCTGCTTGAGATAGCGGGGCATGACCTGCTGAATGAAATCTTTCGCCTGGGCGTAGATCTCCGGGCTGTCGATGAGAATTTCACCGATGTCAGCACGCAGGTAATCGCGCATGGAACGGATGATGACGTCGCTGTCCTGGTAGACCAGGAAGGGCGCCTTGCGTTCCTGGGTAGAGGTTTCAATGGCGGTCCACAACTGCAGCAGGTAATCCAGATCCCATTGCAGTTCTTCAGCGCTCTTACCCACGCCCGCGGTGCGCACGATCAGTCCCATGCCGTCAGGAACTTCCAACTGGCTCATGGCCTTTTTCAGCTCGGTGCGTTCCTGGCCTTCGATGCGCCGGGAGACGCCACCCGCGCGCGGGTTGTTGGGCATGAGCACCAGGTAGCGTCCTGCCAGGGAAATGAAGGTGGTCAGGGCGGCGCCCTTGTTGCCGCGCTCTTCCTTCTCGACCTGGATGGTGATTTCCTGTCCTTCGCGCAGGGCTTCCCGGATGCTGGGTCGCTTGTTGCCTTCCAGAGATTTGGGATTGAAATAGCTGTGGGCGACTTCTTTCAGGGGCAGAAAACCGTGCCGATCAGCGCCATAGTCGATGAAGGCGGCTTCCAGGCTGGGTTCCACCCGGGTGATCTTTCCCTTGTAGATGTTGGCTTTCTTGCGTTCCCGACCGGGGCTTTCGATGTCGAGGTTGTAGAGTTTCTGGCCGTCCACGATGGCCACGCGCAACTCTTCCGGCTGAGTTGCGTTGATCAGCATTCTTTTCATGTATTGTATTGTCCTGTATAGCGTACGGCTTGCCGGACAAAGGTATAAGACACACCGGGGTCATACCCCGCAAATCCTGTGCAGCGGTTGGCAGCAATTCGCATGCTGGCTCCCCATCACGGCTGTATTCAGCCGGGGTGCTCTAGCCGCGTCCTGCCATTGATGGCCAATCCGCAGGTCTTTCCCGTACATGCCGGCATCAGTTTTCCGGCGAGGCAATCCGCATTGCTCAAAAATCTATCCATGATCATTGCCCAGGCAATGATCTCTTAAATGTATCTTGGTGCATGTGAAATCAATCGAAGTGATTTCAGAAGGATGATGGAATGCGTGTCGACCTTGGCAGTTGGCGCTTTGGGTGGGACGCAATGCATTATCCTTGGGGAACTCTGTCCGCATACGAAACTTGCCGGGCAGAGAACCGGAAACTCTGTAAAAGAAACGCCATGCGTTCTTTTGCCAGCGAAATATACCAAAAATCAGCAACATAGTCCAATGTTCCAGGCCTTTCAGCCTTCAATGCACAGGGAGATGCATGATGTTTCTCCTTGCCGGGTATAATAGCCCTTTCCCGAGCTTGTCTTGCCCACCATGAATCAAAAAACGCCACACGTGCGCCACGTCACCGTTGATGAGCGGGGTGATGGGCAGCGCATCGACAATTTTCTGTTGCGTGAACTCAAAGGCGTGCCCCGTGCTCTGGTGTATCGCCTGCTGCGCAAAGGGGAAGTGCGTGTCAACAAGGGCAGGGCCAAAGCGGGTAGAAAACTTGTTGCAGGAGATGTGGTGAGGATTCCCCCGGTGCGCTTGCCGGATCCGGCCTCTCCAGGAAATCCTTCAAGAAACCTAATAGAAAGAATTGAAAAAACAATAATATATGAAGATAATCTACTGTTAATACTTAACAAGGATTCTGGTCTGGCGGTGCATGGTGGCAGTGGTATTTCTTTTGGGGTAATCGAGTTGCTGCGCGCCAGCCGACCCCAGGAAAAATCTCTGGAACTGGCGCACCGCCTGGACCGGGATACCTCCGGCTGCCTGATGCTGGCCAAAAAACGCAGTGCGCTCAGAACCCTTCAGCAATTACAAAGAGAAGGGCGGGTACGAAAACGCTATCTGGCACTTTTGGCTGGGCGCTGGAGCAGGGATCGTCAGCAGGTCAAAGCTCCCTTGAAGAAGAACACCCTGAAAAGTGGAGAGCGGGTGGTGCGCGTGGATGCGGCGGGCAAGGATGCGCATACGGAATTCAGAGTGTTGAAACGTTTTTCCAACGCTACTCTGGTGGAAGCAGAACTCAAAACCGGCCGCACCCATCAGATCCGGGTGCATGCCCGGTATCTGGGTACGCCGATCCTGGGGGACGAAAAATATGGTGATGAAGAGGCCAACCGCCGATTCCGCAACCTGGGGCTGAAGCGCCTGTTCCTGCATGCCGCCAGTCTGCGATTCCCCTGGCCGGACAGGGATGAAGCCTATGCCTTTGAAGCGCCGCTTTCACCGGAACTGCAACGACTGCTGGACAAACTGTGATGTATGAACTGATTGTTTTCGACTGGGACGGGACGCTCATGGATTCAGAAGCGACCATCGTGGAATGCCTGCAGAAGGCAGCGCTTGATCTGGGCCATGCTGTTCCTGATCCAGGACGGGCGCGGGAGGTGATCGGCCTGGGGCTACATCAGGCTGTAGCCCGGTTGTTTCCCCATGCGGATGATGCTCAGGTGGAAGCGCTGGCCAGGCAGTACCGCAAACATTTTCTCAGGGAGGATCGTCCGCCATCTCCTTTGTTTTCCGGGGCGGAAGAATTGCTCCGGGAGCTGGCTTCCCGGGACTACCTGTTGGCTGTGGCAACGGGTAAGAGCCGCCGGGGACTGGATATGGAGCTGGATCACAGTGGCCTGGGGCGTTTTTTCCACTTTACCCGTTGTGCCGATGAAACCTTTTCCAAACCCCACCCACAGATGCTGCTGGATGTGATGGACTATCTGGGAGCCGACAAATGCAAAACCCTGGTGGTGGGGGATACCGAGTATGACATGCAAATGGCCGCCAATGCGGGCAGCGATGCCGTGGGCGTCAGCCATGGTGTACACCCGCCCCAGCGGCTGCGGCAGCAGGGAGCGTTAATGGTGTTTGATGCACTGAGGGAGATTCCTACCTGGTTAGAGGATCGCAGGTCTCCAGGTCGCCGGGTTACAGCAGAAGGCAAGCCCCAATGAATATGAAAGCGCAGTTGAAGAACAATTTGCTGGCCATCATCAGTCTGCTGGTGGCTTTCTCTGCCCTGGGTTACAACACTTGGCGCAATGAACTGACTGAGCACAATCGCAACATCCGCTTCGCGGGATTTGAGATTATCCGCAATCTGGGGGAATTGGAGCGTATCACCTATCTTCTTCATTTTGACAAGGCCGTTGAACGCAATACGCCGCGGGACGGTTGGGCGGTAGTGCTGGTGCTGAGGGATATGGCGGCTCTGATGCCCCAACATGTTCCGGAAAAGGCTGCTGTCCTGTTTGCCGTATGGGAGAACAACTGGGATGGTCTGGGCAAAGATGACAAGGCGGTAGCGGATATCGACAATGCCATCAACGGGTTGCGTCAGGAAACATTGCGGGTTGTCCGGTTGCTGGACTGACCATGCATTTCTTCTTTGTGATGTTTCAGGGAAGCACCACAGCTTCTCTGTCCAGCATTTCCACCAGACGTATCAAGGGCAATCCCACCAGGGTGTTGGGGTCGTCTCCTTCGAGCCTGCGAAACAGGGTGATGCCCAAACCCTCTGATTTGAAGCTGCCCGCGCAGTTGTAGGGCTGCTCTTTGTCCACATAGCGCGCGATCTGCCCGCTGTCGAGAGCGCGGAAATGCACCCGGTAGGATTCGCAAGCCACCTGGGCGCGATCTGCCTGGCTGTTGTACAGGCAAAGGCCTGTATGGAAGATCACGGTTTTACCGGACATGGCGCTGAGCTGCTGGATGGCTTTTTCACGGCTGCCGGGTTTGCCCAGGATCTGCTCATCCACGCAGGCAACCTGATCCGAACCAATGATCAGCGCCTTTGGGTGCTGGGGAGCCACGGCGCGGGCCTTGGCTTCCGCCAGCCGCAGTACCAGCTGTTGCGGGGTTTCATCAGCGTCCCGGGTCTCGTCCACGTTTGGGGCCGCCGTGGAAAAGGGCAGGCCCAGTTTCTCCAGCAGTTCCCGGCGGAATGGGGAGGTGGAACCCAGTACCAGTTCCAGCATCAGGCGGTGAACTTGCCGCTGCGCAGACGTTCCGCTTCCATGATCTCCACTTCCCGGGCGCCGGAGATAACGATGGCAGGATCCGGAACAAAGTCCAGATCCGATTCGCTGCGGTCATAAGGCACGGCATTGAGTATGGCTTTCATGGCGTTCAGCCGGGCCAGGTATTTGTCATTGGAACGGATCACCGTCCAGGGCGCATGGCTGGTATGCGTCTTCTTCAGCATTTCGTACTTCCTGGTGGTGAAATCATCCCAGCGTTCCTGGGCCTGCACGTCCACCTCGCTCAGTTTCCATTGACGCAGGGGGTCATTCTTGCGGCGCTCGAAACGCCGGGCCTGCTCATCCTTGGTAACGCTGAAATAGAGCTTCACCAGGATGGTTCCCTGGCGCACCAGATCTTTTTCGAACCCCCCCACGCCACGCATGAAATTCTTGTGCTCTTCTGCAGTGCAGAAGCCAAAGATAGGCTCCACCATAGCGCGGTTGTACCAGCTGCGATCGAAAAGCACGACCTCCCCGCCCCGGGGGAACTGGGTGACATAGCGTTGGAAGAACCACTGGCTGCGCTGTTCGTTGGTGGGTTTGCCCAGGGCGACGACCCGGTAGTGTTTTTCATTCATGTAGCGGGTCACCCGGCGAATGGTGCCGCCTTTTCCCGAAGCGTCACGGCCTTCAAACAGGATGATCATGCGCTTGCCGGTGCTTTCCATGTAATGCTGGAGTTTGATCAACTCGGCCTGGTAGGGCTTGAGAGATTGCTCCTGGCGGCGGCGTAAAAGCGCTTTCTTCGCAGCTTTTTTCAGCTTGCCTTCGGCATTTTTTGCATCCTGATAGTTTTTGACGAGTTCTTCGACGGTCATTTGCTGGCCGTCCACTTCGATGAGCTGGTTGTCCATTGCTTGTGCTTCCGATTGAGTTCTATATCCGAGTATTATGCGCCCGGCGGATCCGGGGAAAATTGACCCCTGTCAGCCTCTTTTAAACAGGCGCTGTTTTTCCCGCTGCCAGTCCCGATCCTTTGAGACGGCGCGCTTGTCGTGCTGTTTCTTGCCTTTGGCGAGACCGATCTCCAGCTTGGCCCGGCCCTTTTTCCAGTACATGGCTGTGGGTACCAGGGCATAGCCCTTGCGTTCCACCTGGCCCCGTAACATGTCGATCTCACGCCGGTGCATGAGCAGTTTCCGGGTACGGGTGGGATCCGGGTTGATATGTGTAGAGGCCGTAGGCAAAGGCGTGATATGAGCGCCGAACAGCCACAGTTCGTCATCCTTGATGAGGATGTAGGCCTCCTTGAGATTGACGCGGTTTTCCCGCAAACTCTTCACTTCCCAGCCTTCCAGGGCGATACCGGCCTCGAAGCGCTGTTCAATGAAATAATCGTGTCCGGCGGATTTGTTGAGGGTGATGGTGTTGCCCTTGCTGCCCTTGTTTTTTGATTTTTTGGCCATGGGCGAATTGTAACCTGCGCGATGCCGGCATGAAAAATGATTTAGAGGAGATGTGATCCGTGAAAGGCATTTTGTTCAGGGCTGTATCATTGCTGGCCGGAATGGTTGCGGCGCAAAGTGTCATGGCGGGAGAAGAGGCCGCTGCCGCCAGCGTCTTGAATGAAGGGCTGGGAGTACTCAACGGATGGCTGGATACTCTGTTGTTTTTTGATGTCTTCCCCGGTGAGGGTGAGTTTCCCTTCATCGTGGCCTGGTTGGTGGCGGGCGCGGTTTTCCTCACGGTAAAGATGGGATTTATCAATTTCCGTCTGCTGGGACACTCCGTGGCCATTCTTCGCGGGCGTTACAGTCGTCCTGACGACGTGGGGGAGGTCAGCCCCTTTCAGGCACTGACTACTGCCCTGTCTGCAACCGTGGGGCTGGGAAACATTGCCGGGGTGGCCATTGCCATTGGCATCGGTGGTCCGGGGGCGACTTTTTGGATGATTATTGCCGGATTGCTGGGCATGAGCACCAAGTTCACCGAAGCCAGTCTGGCCCAGATGTACCGGGAGATGCGCCCTGATGGCCATGTCATGGGGGGCGCCATGGAGTATTTGTCACGGGGATTCGCTGGCCTGGGCTGGAATGGCTTTGGCAAGGGTTTGGCTATTCTATTTTCTTTCCTGACTATTGGTGCGTCTCTGGGAGGCGGCAATGCCTTTCAGGTCAACCAGTCCCTGACGGCGGTCAAACAACAGATTCCCTACCTGGCGCAGGAACCCTGGGTCTATGGCGTGGTCATGGCTGTTCTTGTGGGGGTGGTGATCATCGGCGGTATCCGTCGTATCGCTCATGTGGCGGAAGCCATCGTACCCACCATGGTGGGCATCTACCTGGCGGCTGCAGGGTGGATCGTCTTTTCCAATGCGGAGCGGGTGCCGGAAGTGTTCAACCTGATCTTCTCCAGTGCTTTCAGCATGAAGGCTGGCATGGGCGCGTTCGTCGGCATCATGGTGCAGGGCTTCAAGCGTGCGGCATTTTCCAGTGAGGCGGGCATCGGTTCGGCGGCCATCGCGCATTCCACGGCCCGCACGCCCTATCCTGTGCGCCAGGGTATCGTGGCCCTCATGGAGCCTTTCATCGACACTGTGGTGATTTGCACCATGACGGCCCTGGTCATCATCATCACTGGCGTATATGACGCCAATGGCCAGCATGCCGAACTCATTGCTAACAATCAGGGCGCCGCCCTTACGGCCATGGCCTTTGGCAGCGTCATCAGCTGGTTTCCTGTGGTGCTGTCCATATCGGTGGTGCTGTTCGCGTATTCCACCATGATTTCCTGGTCCTACTATGGCGAGCGTTGCTGGACCTATTTGTTTGGGGAGCGCTGGTCGCTCATATACAAAGTCGCTTTCGTACTGGTTATCGTGGCCGGTTCCATAGGCAGCGCCTCTCAGGTGCTGAATTTCAGTGATTATCTGCTACTGTCCATGGCCTTTCCCAACATGTTTGCCCTGTATGCTTTGAGCGGGCAGGTGAAGCGCCGGCTCAATGCCTATCTGGCAAAACTGCGCAGTGGTGAACTGGTCCGGGAAGTGGGGCGCGGCTGATGGCGTTCGTTGAAAAATCGGCACTGGTGCCCGTGTCTGCGGAAACCCTGTTTGAAATCGTCAATGATGTGGAGAGCTACCCGGAGTTTCTGCCCTGGTGCAAGGATGGTCGCCTGCTGTCGCGCACCGAGGAGGAGCTCTGTGGTGAGATTGTGGTTTCCAAAGCCGGGGTAACCCGGGCGTTCTCCACCTGTAACACCCTGCATCCTTACCAGCGTATCGATATTCATCTGCGCGAAGGGCCTTTCCGTAAGCTGGAAGGCGGCTGGGAGTTCATTGAATTGCGCAAGGATGCCTGCAAGGTGATACTGCGCCTGGAGTTTGAATTTTCAAGTGGCCTGATGGACAAGGCTTTTGGTATCGTATTCTCACAGATCGCCAATTCGCTGGTCGATGCTTTCTGCAAACGCGCCAATGACCTGGCCAGAGGAGCTGCTAAATGATACAGGTTGAAGTTGCCTATGCCTTGTCCGATGAACAGATTGTTCATGTGGTGGAAGGCGAGCCGGGCATGACAGTGCAACAGGCTATCGAGGCATCGGGCATACTCGAAGCCCATCCGGAGATTGACCTGGCAAAAAACAAGGTGGGTGTATTCGGCAAGGCAGCCAAACTGGATGCCGTGCTTTATCCGGGAGACCGCGTGGAAATCTACCGGCCTCTGATTGCCGATCCCAAGGAGGCGCGCAGGAAACGTGCAAGTCAGGGCAAGCAGCTGCGCAAGGGAGGTGGCAGGCAGGCTGACAAGTGATTGATCGAAAAAAGCATAATTTTCAATTGAATAACTCGTATTTGTGACGATGATTTTAAGTCGGTGAACCAGTTAGTTGGTTCTCCTCCTTGACGCTGACAGCAAAAATATCTATTATCGCGCCGCATGAGAGGGCAGGAAGCCCGGTTACGGTTGTTCGCCGGATGGCGTAACAGAAGGGTAATTCCTCAGGTGAATTCCCTGGAACCCCGTTTGCGGGGTTTTTTGTTGCTGGAATATCAGGAATGGGCCTCGCGCCCATTTTTTTGTTTTTGGAGTTTTTTTAAAAAGGTAAATGCAGAAAGCATCGGCCAAATTGCAGGAAATCGTACGCGGCGTAGTTGAACCCATGGGATACGAGCTGGTTGGGGTGGAATACCTCAGTGGCTACCAGGGTGGCAACCTGTTGCGCGTCTACATTGACCAGGAAGAAGGCATCAATGTGGATGATTGCGCTGCCGTGAGCCACCAGCTCAGTGGTGTGCTGGACGTGGAAGACCCACTGCCGGGGCAATACAGCCTGGAAGTTTCTTCTCCGGGGCTGGACCGGCCCATTTTCGATGCAGAGCAGTTCGAACGCTACGTCGGACGCAAAGTTAATATAAAGCTTGATCCGTCCATTGGCGGCAGGCGCAAGTACAAGGGGTTGTTGTTGGGGCTCGAAGACGACCACATTCTGGTAGAGGTGGATGGAGAGGTCTATCCTTTATATCTGGATCAGATTCAGGAGGCCCGACTTGTCCCGGAATTCTAATTTATTGAGGGTATGGCGATGACCAAAGAGATCTTGTTCGTCGTGGACGCAGTGTCTAACGAAAAAGAAGTCGAAAAGGACATTATTTTCGAAGCCATCGAGGCGGCGCTTGCTTCTGCGACACGAAAAAAACATGGCGGGGATATTGAAGTCCGCGTGGTCATTGATCGCGAGACCGGGGATTACGACACCTTCCGCCGTTGGCTGGTGGTGGATGACAGCGAGACCCCGGTTCTTGAGAATCCCAAGTCGGAGATCACCCTTAGCGCGGCACGCGCCGAAGATCCGGATGTCCAGCCTGGCGATTATATCGAAGAACCCATGGAGTCCATCGAGTTTGGCCGCATTGCCGCTCAGACCGCCAAGCAGGTTATCGTGCAGAAGGTGCGCGAAGCCGAGCGTGCCAAGGTGGTGGAGGCCTATGAAGACAAGGTCGGGCAGCTTGTTACCGGCCTGGTCAAGCGTCTGGATCGTGGCTCCATTATTCTCGACCTGGGCAACAATGCCGAGGCGATTATTCCCCGCAGTGATGTGATTCCCAAAGAGCCCGTGCGCATTGGCGACCGGCTGCGTGGTTTTCTGAAGGAAATCCGCACGGATGTGCGCGGCCCTCAGTTGTTCGTGTCGCGCACTGCCCCCGAGCTGCTCATCGAGTTGTTCAAACTGGAGGTGCCAGAGGTCGGCGACGGTCTTATCGAGATTCTTGGTGCTGCACGCGACCCCGGTCGCCGCGCCAAGATTGCTGTACGCACCAATGATCCGCGCATCGACCCAGTGGGCGCCTGTGTGGGTATGCGTGGATCCCGGGTGCAGGCCGTGTCCAACGAGCTGGCCGGTGAGCGCGTGGATATCATCCTCTGGGATGAGAATCCCGCCCAGTTCATTATCAATGCCATGTCCCCCGCAGAAGTCTCTTCCATCGTGGTGGACGAAGACGCCCATTCCATGGATATATCCGTGAAAGAGGAAAACCTGTCCCAGGCCATTGGCAGCGGTGGACAGAATATCCGCCTTGCCAGCCAGTTGACCGGTTGGACTCTCAACGTGATGAGTGAGGAAGAACTGGCGGAGAAAGTGGATGCCGAGGCTCAGCAGTATGTGAAGGGCTTCATGGAGCAACTGGACGTGGATGAGGAAGTGGCCGTCATCCTGGCTCAGGAAGGCTTTACCACGGTTGATGAAATAGCTTTCGTGCCGGAAGATGAGCTGCTGGCCATTGAAGAATTCGACGAGGATATCGTCGCGGAGCTGCGCAGCCGCGCCAGTGACGCCCTGCTGACCAATGCAATTGCCAAGGAAGAGAACCTTTCCGATGCAGAGCCTGCAGAGGATCTGCTCAACATGGAGGGAATGACCGAGGATCTGGCGCATCAGCTGGCGTCTGTAGGAGTGATCACCATGGAAGATCTTGCTGAGCAGTCGGTGGATGAGCTCATGGAGCTCGAGGGCATGGATGAAAAGCGCGCCGGTGAACTTATCATGACCGCACGGGCGCCATGGTTTGAAGAGGCCGAATCAGAAACAGAGTCCGAAGGCTAGGAGGTAATGGCATGAGCGATATAACAGTCAGCCAGTTGGCCGCCGCCGTAGGTGTTCCGGTAGATCGTTTGCTGCAGCAACTTGCCCAGGCGGGTCTGGAAAAGAAAAGTGGTGACGATGCGGTTACTGCGGAAGAAAAGATTGAGCTTCTGAGCTATTTGCGCCGCAGTCACGGCAAAACCGAACCCGCGGCCAAGACAGCCAAGACCGGCAAGGTGACCCTGAAGCGCAAGACTACTACAGAGCTGAAGCAGCCGGCATCAGCGGGCCGCTCGCCTTCGGCGCGTGCTGCGCGCACCGCCAAGACGGTGAATGTAGAGGTGCGCCGCAAACGCACTTATGTCAAACAGCCTGCCGCGCAAACGGACAAGGAGCGCCTGCTCCAGGAAGCCGAAGCCGCGAAGAAGGCGCTGGCCGAGCAAGAAGAGCAGCGCCGCCAGGCGGAAGAACAGGAACGCGCCCGCCGCAAAGCCCAGGAAGCCATGTTGCAGGCGGAGAAAGAAGAGAAACAGCGCGCCGAGGAAGCGCGTAACCGCGCAGAAGAGGAAGAACGCAAACGGGTTGAGGCGGAAAAGAAACAGAAGGAAAAAGACCTGGAAATGGCGCGCCGCGCTCAGGAACAGCGCAAGAGCCAGCAGGAAGCACGGGAGCGCAAGGAAAAAGCCCAGCGCCGGGCGGAGGCCGGGAAACCTGGTCGGGGGCGCAAGGAACTGCATGTGGCTGCCGGCAAGAGTGGACGCCGCAAGCCGGCGCGCAAGAACCGGGGACGGGATGCTGCCCAGGCGGATATGGATCATGGGTTCCAGAAGCCTACGGCACCGGTGGTGCATGAAGTAAAGATTCCCGAGAACATCAGCGTGGGAGATCTGGCCCAGCAGATGTCCGTCAAGGCCGCCGAGGTGATCAAAGAGCTCATGAAAATGGGCATGATGGTGACCATCAACCAGGTGTTGGATCAGGATACCGCCGCCCTGGTTGTGGAAGAGATGGGACACAAGGTCATATTCCAGAAAAAAGAGGATGTGGAAGACAAGTTGCTGGCGGAGATCTCTGAAGAACCTCAGGGTGAGCTGCTGCCCCGGGCGCCTGTAGTAACCATCATGGGCCATGTCGATCACGGCAAGACTTCCCTGCTGGACTATATTCGCAAATCCCGGGTGGCTGATGGTGAAGCCGGCGGCATCACCCAGCATATCGGGGCCTACCGGGTGGAAACCGGTCATGGCACTATCACCTTCCTGGATACACCGGGGCACGCGGCTTTTTCCGCCATGCGCGCCCGGGGCGCCAAGGCCACGGATATCATCATTCTGGTGGTGGCGGCAGATGATGGTGTCATGCCTCAGACCAAGGAAGCTGTGCAACACGCCAAGGCTGCGGGTGTTCCGCTCATCGTTGCCGTGAACAAGATCGACAAACCCGAAGCTCAACCGGACCGCGTCATGCAGGAACTGGTGGCCGAGGAAGTGGTGCCTGAAGACTGGGGAGGTGATACTCAGTTCGTCCAGGTTTCCGCCAAGACCGGGCAGGGCGTGGATGAATTGCTGGATGCCATTCTGCTGCAGGCCGAGATCCATGAATTCAAGGCGCCGGTGGAAGGGCTGGCTCAGGGAACCATTGTCGAATCCAGTCTGGACAAAGGCCGTGGCCCCGTGGCAACAGTGCTGGTGCAATCCGGCACCTTGCATAAAGGCGATGCGGTGGTGGCCGGCGTGGAATATGGCCGGGTACGCGCCATGTTCGATGAGAACGGCAAGCCTGTGAAAGAAGCCGGACCTTCAACGCCCGTTGAAGTGCTGGGTCTTTCCGGCACGCCTCAGGCAGGTGACAGCCTGGTCGCATTGAAGAACGAGAAGAAAGCCCGTGAGGTAGCCGAGAAACGCAAGGAACAGCAGCGCGATTCCCGCCTGGCGGAGCAAAAGGCAGCCAAGCTGAACGAGATGTTCACACGCATGGGCGAGGGTGATGTGGCCTACG
This sequence comes from Sedimenticola sp., assembly GCA_026994195.1. Classification (GTDB taxonomy): domain Bacteria; phylum Pseudomonadota; class Gammaproteobacteria; order Chromatiales; family Chromatiaceae; genus Thiolapillus. The sequence goes on from JALWRH010000123.1 coordinate 27,563, forward strand.
TGAACCTGATCATCAAGGCTGACGTGCAGGGTTCGGTAGAAGCATTGAAAGAATCCCTGCAAAAGATTCATACGGACGAGGCGCGGGTGAAGATCGTGGCCGCCGGTGTGGGTGGTATCAACGAATCCGATGCCAACCTGGCTCTGACTTCGGGTGCAGCAATCATCGGTTTCAATGTGCGGGCGGACGCTGCTGCACGCAAGGTCATCGAAGAAAGCGATATCGATTTGCGCTACTACAGCATCATCTATGAGGTCATCGATGATGTGAAACAGGCGGTGGCCGGACTGCTCTCGCCGGAGATTCGCGAAGAGATCATCGGCCTGGCCGAAGTGCGCGATGTATTCCGCTCTTCCAAGCTGGGCGCCATTGCCGGTTGCATGGTGGTGGAGGGAGTGGTCAAACGCCACAGCCCCATCCGTGTGCTGCGTGACAACACGGTCATCTATGAAGGTGAGCTGGAATCCCTGCGCCGTCACAAGGACGATGTCAATGAGGTCAAGGCGGGTACTGAATGTGGTATCGGCGTGAAGAACTATAATGACGTCAAACCCGGTGACCAGATAGAAGTGTTCTCCCGCACCGAGGTGCAACGAGAGCTGGAATGAAGGAATTCAGCCGAGCAGACCGTATTGGCTCCCAGATGCAGCGGGAACTCGCCCTGCTGCTGCGGGATGCCGTCAAGGATCCACGCCTGTCGGAAGTGACGGTGCAGGAGGTCCGTGTGACCCGTGATTTGTCTCATGCCAAAGTGTACTTCACCATCCTGGACAAATCAGAAGCTGCATTTTTCACTCATTTGCTCAGCAAGGCCGCAGGTTTTCTGCGCCGCCGTCTGGGGCAGAGCATGAAACTGCGTACTGTCCCCGAACTGAAATTCGTGTACGACAGCTCTATCGAAGAGGGTCAGCGTCTGGAGGCGCTTATCGAAAAAGCGGTTGCCGGCAACGGAGGTGAAGACGATGGGTAGACGCCGTCGCCGCGGCCGCAATATCTCGGGCATCCTGTTGCTGGACAAACCTCTGGGTCTAACTTCCAATGCAGCTTTGCAGGAAGTGAAGCATCTGTACAAGGCCCAGAAGGCGGGTCATACAGGCAGTCTCGATCCTCTGGCTACGGGGCTGTTGCCGTTGTGCTTCGGCAACGCTACCAAGATTTCCGCTTTTCTCCTGGATGCCGACAAGCGTTACCAGGTACGGGTGAAACTGGGTGAGACCACCACCACCGCCGATGCCGAAGGTGAGATCACTGCACGCACTGATGCTGCCCATATCGGGGAATCCGATGTATTGGCGGTGCTACCCCGGTTCACTGGCGAGATCGAACAGCTGCCACCCATGTATTCTGCCCTCAAGCACAAGGGACAGCGTCTTTACCAACTGGCCCGGCAAGGGTTGGAAGTGGAACGCGAGGCGCGCCGCATTACGATTTACGACATGCAGTTGGTTCACTTCGACAGCCCAGAGTTCGACCTGGAAGTACATTGCTCCAAAGGCACTTACGTTCGCACCCTGGCTGAGGATATTGGTAAAGCACTGGGTGTGGGTGCCCACGTGAGCCTGTTGCGCCGTACCCAGGTAGGCCCTTTTTATGAAGAAGGCATGGTTGGCATGGAACAGTTGCAGGGCGCCCTGGAAGAGGAAGGCATGCAGGGGCTGGACAACCTGTTGCTGCCCATAGAAGCGGGCCTGGCGCACTGGCCTGCCGTGCATCTGGGAGCAGATAGCAGTTTCTATATCAAGCAGGGCCAGGCCGTGCAGGTGCCCAAAGCGCCCACAGAAGGCTGGGTGCGCATCTACGGCGTGGATGAAGAGTTCATCGGCGCCGGGGAAATTGATGAGGATGGCCTGGTCGCGCCACGGCGAATGTTGGCGAATCTGGGCTGAATATAGGATAATTGATTTTTTATGGCTGAAAACAAGGTTTTCGGCTTTTTTGTATCGCCAGTTCCGCCTGAACTCATTGTTGGACGGGACGTTGCATGTTGCAGGCGGCAATTTCTATTGGAGAAACTATCATGGCAATGAGTGCAGAGATCAAGAAACAAATTGTGGAAGAATACGGCAAGAGCCCCAACGATACCGGCTCTACTGAAGTGCAGGTCGCTCTTCTGACCTGGCGCATCAATGACCTGACGCCCCATTTCAAGGAGCACAACAAGGATCATCATTCCCGCCAGGGTTTGATCCGCATGGTCAATTCCCGTCGTAAACTCCTCGACTATCTCAAAGGCAAGGACGTGGAGCGCTATCGTGAACTGATCAAGCGTCTCGGCCTGCGTCGTTAATCTCAAGCGAAGGAAACCTTAAGTGACTGCAATCAAAAAAGAGTTCCAGTTCGGTGATCACAAAGTGACGCTGGAAACCGGGGAAGTCGCCCGTCAGGCAGACGGAGCGGTAATCGTGAATATGGATGACACCGTGGTGCTGTGTACCGTGGTGGGTTCCAAGCATGCGATGGAAGGCCGTGATTTCTTTCCTCTGACTGTCGATTACCAGGAGAAGACGTATGCTGCGGGCAAGATCCCCGGCGGTTTTTTCCGCCGTGAAGGGCGGCCCTCGGAGAAGGAGATTCTGGTGGCGCGTCTTATCGACCGTCCGGTGCGCCCCCTGTTTCCCAAGGGCTACACCAATGAGACGCAGATAATCTGCACCGTCATGTCTCTGAATCCCTATGTGGATCCTGAGATTCCCTCTCTTATCGGTACTTCTGCGGCGTTGGCCATTTCCGGCCTGCCTTTCCAGGGGCCGATTGGTGCGGCACGGGTTGGTTACAAGGATGGGCAGTATTTGCTCAATCCTCCCGGCACCGGGTTGAGTGAGGTGACGGATCTGGATCTTGTGGTTGCAGGCACTGACAGCGCTGTGCTCATGGTGGAATCCGAAGCGCGGGAGCTTTCTGAGGAAGTCATGCTGGGCGCGGTACTGTTCGGTCATGAGCAGATGCAGGTGGCCATCGATGCGATCAAGGAACTGGCTCAGGAAGTGGGCAAACCCACTATTGAATTCAGCCTTCCCGAAGAGGATAGCGAGCTGAATGAAAAAGTGGCTGAGATTGCCGGAGCCGGTGTGGGCGAGGCTTACAGCATCGTAGATAAGATGGAACGCTATGCCAAACTTGATGAAGTGAAAGCAGCTACCATTGAGGCTCTGTGTTCCGGGGACGATCCCCAATGGTCTGAAGATCAGGTTTCCGCCGCACTGGACAAACTGAAAAAGAAAACTGTACGCAGCCGCATCCTGGCGGGTGAACCGCGCATCGACGGGCGTGACACCAAGACCGTACGGAATATCAGCATCAAGACCGGCGTGTTGCCACGCACCCACGGCTCCGCCCTGTTCACCCGTGGCGAAACCCAGGCTTTGGTCGTTACCACCCTGGGCACCGAGCGTGATGCGCAGATTGTGGATGCCCTGGATCGCTCCTACCGCGAACCGTTCATGCTGCACTATAACTTCCCGCCTTTCTGCGTAGGCGAGACTGGCCGGGTAGGCAGCCCCAAGCGCCGGGAGATCGGCCATGGCCGTCTGGCCAAGCGCGGTGTGCTGGCCGTGATGCCATCCCCGGAAGACTTCCCGTATTCCATACGTGTGGTATCCGAGATCACTGAATCCAATGGTTCTTCCTCCATGGCGTCCGTGTGCGGAACCAGTCTGTCCCTGATGGATGCGGGTGTGCCTGTCAAAGCGCCTGTCGCCGGTGTGGCCATGGGTCTGATCAAGGAAGGTGAGGACTTCGCCGTGCTCACCGATATCCTGGGCGACGAGGATCACCTGGGCGACATGGATTTCAAAGTTGCGGGCACCGAGAATGGTGTCAATGCTCTGCAGATGGATATCAAGATCCAGGGTATTACCCGGGAAATCATGGATATCGCCCTGACCCAGGCGAAAGATGGCCGCATGTACATTCTGGAAGAGATGAACAAAGCGATCAACGCGCCCCGCCAGGAAATGTCCGAGCATGCGCCGCGCATCATCTCCTTCCGCATTCATCCGGACAAGATTCGCGATGTCATCGGCAAAGGCGGCGCCACCATCCGCTCCATCACTGAGGAGACCGGCGCTACCGTCGACCTCGATGACAGTGGTCTGGTAAAGATTTTCTCTGTTGACAAGGCAGCCGGCGAAAAAGCCCGCAAGCGCGTGGAACTGATCACGGCTGATGTGGAAGTGGGTACTGTCTATGAAGGCAAAGTGGCCAAGCTCATGGATTTTGGCGCATTCGTCACCATCCTGCCTGGCAAGGATGGCCTGGTGCATATTTCCCAGATCAGCGAAGATCGCGTCGAGAAGGTCAGTGACAAGCTGGCTGAGGGAGATATCGTCAAGGTAAAAGTCCTGGAAGTGGACAAGCAGGGCCGTATTCGCCTGAGTATGAAAGCCGTAGGTGAAGACGAGTAACTGTCCTACCGTTCAAGGGAAATCTAGAAACGGGGCTTCGGCCCCGTTTTTTTTTGGTAGAAGAACCCCTATATCAGCTACACTCTTGAAGAAAGGGGACTGGGGGGAGAAGCAGGATTTCAGATCGATATTCATTGCATGAAGTTCCAAGAAGCCAGGGTTTCCGGTTTATACAAAAGCTGTGGGTTTTGTTGATCATCACCTGTTATGCAGGGACAGTATGGGCTGAATCGAATGAGACCAAAGCACTGAAAGTCGTCTATCGCCTGGACAGTGCACCTTTGCAGTTTAAGAATATGCAGGGTGAAGCGGATGGGCTCTTCATTGATTTGTGGAGACGCTGGTCTGAGAAAACCGGCGTTTCAGTACAATTTGTTGGCGCCTTCAACCGCGAGGCGCAACAACTGATAAAAGAGGGGCAAGCCGATGTTTTGGCGGGCCTGTTCAGCAATGCCAGACGCGAAGCTTTTCTGGAATTCTCCCAACCGGTACTCAATGCCACCTACTATACCTATGTTCGTGATTCCCTGCGGGGCATCCACGATATGGAGGGTCTGAAAGGCCATTCCATTGGTGTCACCTCAGGAAGCTTTCATGAGAGTTATCTGCGCAGCCGCTATCCCGATCTTGTCCTCAAACTGTACCCGGGTTATGAGGAACTGTTTGCAGCCATAGCGGAAAAAAAGGTTGATGCCATTGTTACGCAACCTGTCTATCTTCAATACAGATATTCACTTCCTGGCCGTCATGTTGCTTTGCGCCCTCTGCAGCCTCCACTCTATAAACAGACATACAGAGCTGCGGTTAAGAAAGGAAGAAAAGAACTGCTGAAAGTTGTCAATCAGGGATTGACCCGGATATCGGCGGATGAACGTGCGCTGCTTTCTGCGCGCTGGATAGGCGTGGGTTGGAGTGGTGCTGCAGTAAAGGTTCCAGGACTGAGTGAAGAAGAGAAGAATTGGCTCAAACAACATCCGGTGATACCTGTAGGTGGCGAATCTGACTGGCCTCCTTTTGATTTCAGCGATGAAAGGGGAACGCATCAGGGTGTAGCAGCGGAGTATCTTCACAAGCTCGAAAAGGTTCTCGGTGTGCGTTTTGATGTGCTCACTGACAGTCCATGGGTGGAAGTGTTGGAGAAAGTGCGCAGGGGAGAGCTGTATTTCGCCTGCACCATGGTGACTACCCCCAGCCGGCGGCAGGAATTCCTCTTTACCCAGCCTTACTATTCTTCTCCGGCGGCAATTGTTGTGAACCGAAATGACGACAGGATTCATAAGCTGGAGGATCTGGCTGACAAGCGTGTCGCCATTGTGAAGGGATACAGCGTTACAGAATACCTGCGCAGGCGCTTTCCAGATTTCATCCAGATAGATGTGGACAATCTTCTGCAGGGCCTAGAGGCCGTACATGCCCACCAGGCAGATGCGGTGCTGGACAACCAGGATGTCTTGTCCTGGTTGCTGGAAGAACATGCGATTCCCGACATGCGCTTGATTCGGGTACGGGAACTGTTTCGTGGGAACACGAATCTGCGCATGGGTATATCAAAGAAATATCCCATACTGGCTGGCATTCTGCAGAAAGCCCTGGATGCCATACCCGCGGAGGAAGAACATCGCATGATTGGTAAATGGCTGCCTGCTGCAAATGGCAATGCGGCTATGGAGCGCATCTATCTGTCTCTGAACGACCAA
>JALWRH010000124.1 GCA_026994195.1 Sedimenticola sp.
TGGTGAATCAATATTTTCTTCATCGGCAATAACCTTCAGAACACTTTCAGCGCAATATAGGCCAGAAGAAAATAGCTCTTTCCCCTTTTGGTTGGTATTACTCATGCTTTCTCCTTTTGGCCATAACATTGTATTAGATGGAAAATTTCCACCTAGACCACCCTCCCCCGCGTTCTAGACGGAAAATTGCCGTCTAGTCCGCGTATCTGCGTACTAGGTGGAAAACTGCCGCATAGATACAAAAAAGGGAGATAGATCGAAGCTTCCCTGCCCTAGCATTTTCCATCGCAACTCATTGATGAGCTTACTGTATCAGGGCACAAGCCTGTTTTCCACACTGTTAATGCCCTTATTCCCATCCAACCTACCGGTATCCGATATGTGCTCCCAAAGGAATCCGCAAATTTTCCGACATACCCTTGACCTGATCTGGCCAGGTCAAATCAGATAGGACGAGCGCCTAGTCGAACAACCGATCCAGAAACCCCCGGTCCTGTTCCATACCCTCCAGGCAGGACGAACGCAGGCGGGGCTCGGAACCCCGGATGAAAGGCATGGCAAACGCGCCTTCGCAGTCCTCGGCGCTGAGATAACCGGTCTTGGCGTCCACCCAGACATAGACCACATTCTCGGGAGGCAGCAAACCCAGAGGCTGTGCCTTGAGGGATTTCATCACCCGGCCCCAGAGGGTCAGGGCGCCTGAAGCTCCTGTGAGTCCCGCAGGCTTGTTGTCATCGCGGCCCACCCAGGCCACGGCCAGCCAGTCGCCGCTGAAACCTGCAAACCAGCTGTCGCGCAGTTCGTCTGTGGTGCCGGTCTTTCCCGCCACTTCCAGTTCTTCGGGGAGGTAGCGGCGCACTCCGCGGCCGGTGCCCTCCCGCATCACTTCCACCAGATTGCGGCTGAGCAGGTACACGGGGCCGGGTTCCGCCACCTGTTTCACTTCCAGAGGATACCGCTGCAGGGGATTGCCCTGCCGATCGGTGATCTCGCGAATGGCGCGCAAAGGCGTGCGGAATCCGCCGGAAGCAATAGACTGGTAGAACTGGGCCACTTCCAGGGGCGACAGGGAAACCGCCCCCAGCAACAGCGACGGCAAGGGACGCACCGGACGCTGCACCCCCATGAGCCGAAGTTGACGCACCACCTTATCCAGTCCCAGGGCAAGCCCGAGATGCACCGTGGCAAGATTGTAGGAATGGGCCAAAGCCGTATGCAGGGGCACCAGGCCATGGGCCTTACGATCATAGTTCTTGGGCGACCATACCCGGCCTTTGGCATCCTTCAGGTTCACCGGTTCGTCTTCCAGCAGGGTGACCAGGGAATACTCCCGGGGACGGGAAAGCGCCAGAAGATAGATAACGGGTTTGATCAGGGAGCCGATGGGACGCACGGCATCCAGGGCACGGTTGAAGCCCGCAAAGCCGGCATCCCGCCCGCCACTGAGGGCACGAATCTCTCCCCCCTGGGGAGACACCAGCACCATGGCCGCCTGGAGGCTGCCTGAAGGCAGTTTCCGGCGCGATTTTTCCAGGGCATTCAGTCCCCGGGCAAGCTGGGTGTCCAGAATCTGCTGCGCCCAGGGGTCCAGGGTGGTGAAGATACGCAAGCCTTCTGAAGTGAGATCTTCTTCCTGGTAGTCCCGGCGCAACTGACGGCGCACCAGATCGATGAAGGCCGGATGCCGGGCGTTGGAACGGCGCCCTTTCCGGCCCACGCCCAGGGGCAGTTTCTTGGCTTTGTCTGCCGTGGCCTGATCGATGAAGCCCTGATCCACCATGAGCTGCAGCACCAGATTCCGGCGTTTCAGGGCGCGCTGGGGATGGCGGCGGGGATCGTAGTAAGAAGCTCCTTTCAGCAGGCCCACCAGCAGGGCCGTCTCGTGCAAACGCAGCTCGTCCAGGGGCCGGTTGAAATAGAAGTAAGCGGCCAGGCCGAAGCCGTGAATAGCCCGCTCGCCATCCTGCCCCAGGAACACCTCGTTGGCATAGGCTTCCAGGATCTCGTCCTTGCTGTAGCGGGCATCGAGAATAATGGCCATGAGAGCTTCGTTGAACTTGCGCCACAAGCTGCGCTCGGGAGTGAGGAAGAAATTCTTCACCAGCTGCTGGGTCAGGGTACTGCCGCCCTGAACCGCGTGACCGGCCTTGAGATTGGCCATCACCGCCCGTGCAATGCTCAGGGGATTCACCCCATGATGATGGAAATAGTCCCGGTCCTCAGCGGCCAGCAGAGCGGCCACCAGGTGATCCGGCAGCTGATCCCGACGCACCAGCACCCGGTCTTCCTTATGAGAGGGGTAGATACTGCCGATCTCCGGCGGTTCCAGGCGCAGGATATCCAGATCCTTGCCGGTACTGGCGTCCTTGAGAGCCGATACGGTGCTGTTGCTGATGCGCAGGCCCACCCGGCGGGAAGGCTCCTCGCCATCCCAGAACAGGAAGGGCCGGGTCTGGAAGATGAAACGCGAGCCCGACTGGCTCCATTGGGCAGGCTTCACCGCC
>JALWRH010000125.1 GCA_026994195.1 Sedimenticola sp.
TCTGCAAGAATATTCGTAGGGATGCTTTCCGGCGAATTCTGAAACTCGCTGTAGGTTTTCTTGCCTGCAAACAAATCCCGCACCACCAGCAGGGTCCATTTGTCGCCCAGAATGTCCAGGGTACAGGCGACCGGGCACGGTGATCGCTTGAAAAGGCGGGCGGTTTCTTTCTGCTTTGTCACCTTCTTAAACTACCACAACACAAAGTCACTTGCAATTAGCAAGCATATGGCTTAACCTGTTGTCACTTGCATTATTAAAGTCACTATACAGGAGCCCTGTTGAATGAACACCAAGATCTCACGCCCTCTCTTGTTTCTGCTGCTCCTCACCAGCACCTTGCTCATGCAGGCGTGCGCCACTCCCGACAGCGACAGCTCTCTCCAAGACCATGAAAAGCGCTTCAGACAGAAAGTGGCGTACACCACCCATATGGTGGAGCGGGAGGGCTACCGGATACATGCCCGGGAGTATGGCGCCGACAATCCCGGCCCTGTTTTCATCATGATGCATGGCTTTCCCGACAACATGCACCTGTATGACTGGCTGATACCGGAACTGGCAGCCAAGCGGCACATCATAACTTTCGATTTTCTGGGCTGGGGCGAATCTGACAAACCCCGGGATCATCTTTACGATGTTTCGAGCCTGCGCCAGGATCTCCAAGCCGTGATCGCCTATTTCGGACTGGAGCAGGTGGTGCCGGTTGTACACGATGCCTCCGGTCAGCCGGGCATCGACTGGGCTCTGGAAAACCCCGGCAAGACTGCCGGGCTGGTACTGCTGAATACCTACTATGGCCCCATGCCAACGCTGAAAGCACCGGAGGAGATCGCTGTCTTTTCAACCCCCGGCTTGCAGCGGGAACTGGCCATCCAGGCCACCAGGTTTTCTCCTACTCTCTGGCTGAGGCGCTACAAAGCGCAAATTGGCAAGTTCATCAGCACGGAAGCCCTGCGCCAGCCCGTTCAGGAATTGTTCGCGCAACAGTCCCTGGCGATTCGTCCGGCCTTCTACGGGCTCAATGGGGTGCTGCGCCAGGAAGTGGAAAAACGCGCCGCCAAAACCACACAGCTGCAGGCTTTCCAGCCCCCGGTACGCATCATTTTTGGCCAGGATGACCCCTATCTGAACGCCGGCGTGGCAAAAGAATTTCACAAGCTGTTTCCCCATTCGGAGCTGTACCTGGTCGAGGATGCCGGACATTTCGTGCAAATCGACAAACCCGTTCAGGTCGCCCGGCTCATGGCTGATTTTCCAGCATCCCGGACTTCCACAACCCTTTCAACAACCCGGAGCACAAAATGAAACCCATCGACAAGGCAAGGGTGCTGGTCACCGGTGGATCCAAAGGCATCGGTCAGGCCATTGCAGAAGTATTCGCAGAACACGGTCATGACCTGGTGCTGGTCGCCCGCTCAGAAGACCGGCTGGAAGACACCGCCCGCAGAATCAGGGAACGCACGGGTGTCGATGTCTTGACCATTCCCATGGATCTGACGGGTGATGGCTCCGCTGAAAAGCTGTTTGCTCATGTTGAACAGGCTGGCCTGCATATCGACATACTGGTCAACAATGCCGGGGTGGGCATGACCGGCGCTTTTGCTCAGGGAGACCAACAGCGCATGACACAGATGCTGCGACTCAACATGCTGGTTCTGAGTGAGCTTACGCGGCGCTTCCTGCCTCCCATGCTGGCACGCGGGAAGGGGCGCATTCTGAACGTGGGATCCGTGGTGGCCTATTTCTCCGGCGCCCCCAACTGGTCGGCCTATGTCGCCAGCAAGCACTATGTACTTGCTTTTACCCGGGGCCTGTCCCGGGAATTGAGGAACACCGGGGTCGCCGCCACCGTGGTCTCCCCAGGCACCACGGCAACGGATTTCGTGGAAACCGCTGATGCCGCCAGCATGCGCGCCTACCAGGCTTCCGGCGGCGTATCCGTAGAGGCGGTTGCCAGAACGGCTTACCGGGCCTGCCAGAAGGGGAGAACCGCCGTAGTCCCCGGGCTCTTCAACAAGGTGCTGGCGTTTCTTGGCGAACTGCCGCCCCGGGCCATTGCTTTCGAGGTTTTTGCTTTCCTCTCACAAAAAACCGACACCCACTGACCCTCAGCAGATGCAATAGCCCTTGTGGCAGGCGGCACAGACCGTGATGTTTGCCGCCAGGGCCTTGCGGCCTTGTCCAGTTCCTCATCCGCCATGCCGGCCAAATGCCAATGACAAATCCCTATCCGTAAGCCGGGCTTCAGCCCGGCATTTTCTGTTATAGCCCCTGTTATCTAACTGAAAACCAACTATCAAAGTCCTTGACCTGGAGTCCACTCCAGGCTCCATGCTCAGGTCCAGAAGCATATTTTCTTCCATTCAGACGGTCTTTATTCTCAGAACCCTTCGACCACACCAATGAGCTGACCATGAAAAATTTCTTTAAAGCACTAATCGCCCTGTTTCTGCTGGGAAGCCTGCAGGCTCACGCAGCGGGCACTCAGTATGATATCCAGGTAAATGGCCTGGCCTGCCCATTCTGCGCCTACAACATCGAAAAGAAGTTCAAAAAGATTGAAGGCGTACAGAAAGTGGACGTGGAGCTGGAAGCCGGGAAAGTCATCGTGGATATGGCGGAAGGCGCCAAACTCACAGAACCCCAGCTCATCAAGCTGTTCAAGGATGCCGGGTTCACGTTCAAAGGCGTGACGGAAAAGCCCCTGTGAACAGCCCTCAGGTTCCCGTCAGCGCCCGTCGGGTCACCTGGCTGACCCTGTTCACCACCCTGGGAACCCTGGTCTGCTGTGCCCTGCCCATCACCCTGGTGACCCTGGGCCTGGGCGCGGCAGTGGTATCCATGACCAGCAACTTTCCCTTTCTGATCACCCTGAGTCAGCATAAAACCTGGGTGTTTGCTTTTTCCGGCGGCATGTTGCTTCTGTCCGGCTGGCTGTTATATCGGCCTAACCGCCACTGTCCCGCGGATCCAGAACTGGGGGCTCTGTGTGAAAAAAGCCACCGTTGGAACAGACGCATCTACTGGGTATCCGTAATCATCTGGTGCGCGGGATTCTTTGCCGCTTACCTGGCGCTGCCTCTTCGCATCTGGCTCGACAAATGAAACATTCTGTCCTGATTCCCGGCCTGGCTGGCCTGTTCCTGTACAGCAGCCTTCAGGCCGCCCCCATGACGTTCAATACAGCTCTGGCCGTGGGAGAGGGGGAATACGTATTGCGCCAGCAGTTCATTGGCCTGCAGTCGGGCCATGATCCCTCCGGGCTGAAGCGTGATCGCAGAGAAACCACCGCCCTGACCGCGCTGGGATACGGTCTGAACAACCAGTGGGCGCTGTTCGCCACACTTCCCTACCGAAAGATCGACCTGGATCTTGGCGAGGCATCCATCAGCCGTCACTCCAGCGGCCTGGGCGACATGTCCTTTTTCGTCCGCTATACGGCCTACCAGGACGATGCCCCGGGCAAGACCCTGCGCATCGCCCCCTTCGCCGGACTGAAGACGCCAACGGGCAGCCACCGGGAAAAAGACCGCTACGGCCTGCTGCCGCCGTCTGTGCAAAGCGGCTCAGGCTCCTGGGACCCTTTTGGCGGCGTGGTGATGACCTACCAGACCCTGCAGTTTCAGTTCGATGGTCAGGCCAGCTATCGTTTCAACACGGCAGCTGATGGCTTTGAAGCCGGCGATATTGCACGCCTGGATGCTTCTCTGCAGTACCGGCTGTTCCCCCGCAAGCTGTCCCGGGGCACGCCGGGATTTCTGTACGGGGTGCTGGAAATGAACCTGGTTCACCAGGCGAAAAACCGCTACCGGGGCCACGCAGATCCCGATTCCGGTGGCACCCGCCTGTTTCTTACGCCCGGCCTCCAGTACGTGACCAGACGCTGGATAATTGAGGGAGCGATACAGTTGCCACTTGTCCAGGATCTCAATGGCAAGGCCCTGGAAAACGACTACATCCTGCGGGGCGGTTTTCGCTTCAATTTCTGAATCCAGATAACACAAACGGTACCTTTATAAAAAACGCGATAGAACGGTAAAGCAGGTTCGCTGACTGTCATGGCGCGCCATCGTGCCATCCCAGATCATGGAAAGTTCTCTTCTCCCCTTCGGAAAGTTGTCGGACAAGTACAATTTTCCGATTCCTCCCCCGCAAGCGGGGGAGGAAGTTATTGGCTCTTAAGACCGCCCCCAAAGAAGGGGAGTAAAAACAACTATATCACCTGAAATCAAGGGCGCCTGCCGAGGCTGGATGGAAGCGCTCTAAGATCCCTGATGACCACGCTTTCACCAGACTCTGATTCGTCATAGTCCCATCCCTGCAAGGCCCGGTGCAGGGCTTCTGTGCAACCCGGGCGGAACCGGTCATGCAGTTCGATGAGCAGGTTCTTCACCGTAGCGATCCATGGCTGGGCATTGTTCAACACCTCGACTTCCGAGCCCTCGATATCAAGCTTCAACACATCGATTCGTTCCAGGCCATGTTCCCGCATGATGTCCTGCAAGCTCAGCGCCGGTATTCCATTTCCGCTGGCGTCTTCCACCACTCTGAAGCTCCAGGTATCAACGGATGAATCCTCGATGCGAAGATGGGTTTTGCGGTTCCAGAGTCCGGCCTGTACCGTGTGGATATTGCCGCACTCCCGGGCGTTTCGGCTCAGAACCTCATAGTTGGAAGGCTCTGGCTCGATGGCCACCACCTTGGCTTTGGGATACCGGCTGGCAAAGAAGACCGCTGCCATACCGATATGGGCACCCGCATCGATTATGTTTTTCGGCTCACCCAGGTCGAGGTCATACTCCCGGTCAAGGAATACCTGATCATAAGCATCCTGATCTGTGGTGCCGGGACGCAGAAACACCATGCCCCCCGTGAGCGGATTGGGCGCCCTGCCTATGCCTTTGTCCCTGTGCAGCCGGGCATAGGCACGAAACGCCGGGAAAAGGCCAAAATTGCCTTTGTACCAACTCAGGTACAACCAGTTCTCCTCTTTGATCCAGCTTCTAACCACTCTTTTCAGCACAGACAGGACTCCATGGGCGACACGCACCTTTCCAGTTGATCTGCAGCAGGATCCGGACCAGTCCCACACCAGCTGCGCACCCCCAAACTATAGCATCAGTACCGGGCCAGGCTATGACGACACATCCAACACCATGAGCACATCATCGATGGATACACCGCCGATCCGGAACCTGTCCCGAAGCACACCAACCTCCACAAACCCCAATTGCCGGTAAAGGGAATACGCCCGCTCGTTGTTGCCAAACACTCTCAGATCTATCCAGTCCAGAAAATCTTTGTCCTGGGCATAGGCGATGGCCGTATTCATGAGACGCCGGCCGATGCCTTTGCTGCGATAGGCCTCTTCCACACCTATACCCAGTTCACAGCGGTGACTGCCTGCTCGCAAGCCGTCATGATTGAGATCAACATGGCCGATAATAGCCCCGGACGCCTCGTCCTCGGCACAGAACCAGCGCTGCCAACCGGGATTGGCATGAGAGCGCAGCGCTTTTTCCAATGTTATTCCCCAGGGGCCATCCGGGTCGTCCGGTGTAAAAGGCATGAAGTGCACTCCACTCCTGCCGGATTCGTTACGGTGCCGCCGCAGGTGCGCTTCCAGTTGGCGATGAAGCGCTGCCGTGAAGGGAATGATGCGGACGGTATCCAACTTACTCACCTACCGCTGCGTCGGCAGCAACCTCCGCAAAAGCCAGCACATGCCCGTCCAGGTCAAGACAATAACCGGCTGTATGGCCCCAGTCCCGCAGCCGCATCTCGCTAAGCAATGTCGCTCCCAGAGCAAGGGCCCGATTCAGATAACCGCTGGCGGGGGATGCCACCAGATAGAGCTCCGAGCAGGGTGCCCCTCCGCCACCGGCAGGAGAGAGCAGCGCATCACCCAGTAGCCGCCGCATGCCCTGCGCCGGCATCAGGCCCAGCAATGCGCCGCCCGGCAACTCAAACTGCGTCATCCCGGGTACAACAAGAACCGGCGACATCTGCAGAACACCGGAATAGAAATCCTTGCTGCGCGCCTGATCCTGCACATACTGGATGAAATGAACTTCTTGCATGTCCCTAAGACTCCTGAATGAGTGGGGTAGGGGAAGAACCCACCGTTTCGCTTCAGCGTTATGTCTTCAACATAAAAGGCCCACATAGCATCACCTCGACCTTATGTATCATGGGCCGCCAGTGAAGGCCAGTATTATTGTCCGCTCTGTCCTGGAAATATATTCAACTGTTCAATACGCTCGAAATTGCATCAATAGCCCAAGCTATTGGCGATTGAGCAAATACCGCAGATGGACGGCGGGACCGTGCGATGGCGCGTTCAGCGATGCCCGGTAACAATTATCAACTTACTAATAGTCCATGTTAATCTTTGATATACAGTAAGTTAGGATGCTGTTTAAGCGGCCGGGTGAAATATTCAGGCTAGGAACAATTTCGTCTATCAATACTTGCATAACGACAGGTTGAGTGCTTTTCCATCCCGGAAGAGCCTGATCAATGATCCAGTAAACCGAGTCACATCTTCTCCGGGAATGACAGAATATCCCTCCAAACACAACCTGCCCGGAAAGTCCGCCGAAGACTCTGTGAAGAATTTGAACTGTATAGCCCCGGAATGAGTAGGCTCGATACTCGCATTGAACCTAAAACCGCCGTTTAGGGTCACCCCACCCTTCCTCTCATCCTTCAATGCCTCCAGGCGGGTAATGACATCATCCAGACCCTTAAAATAAATATCATCAAACTTGATGCAGCAACCTTCGTAGTCTATGGATATGATGAAATGCGGTTCATCTGTGACTTCCGGCCAATATTCTCTTGAAATACTGATGCTGTTACTCATGGTATTGTTGCCTCCTGTTCTTCCTTTATAAACACCCTGCAGGTGCGTCTATCACAGGAGTATTACCTTGTATTCAATTCTGAAACGCAGGATCTCAAGGTTTTGTTTCACGGTCATGACAGTGTTTTTTCATATGTCTGATTAGGGTCTGTATTATACACTGCAGCGTCAATCCAAAAAAAACGGCCATAAAAAACCAAGTCGCGCCAATCTGTATAAAATACCACCAATCTAATATTTCATCGCAATGTATCTCACATTGCGGGTTGTGTTTCCACGCCAGTAACATGCCGACACAACCAATCGTAAGCGCAAACAGCAAAACGACACTGATATTTTTGCTACTCATTTTAAGTCAGCAATGAGTCCTACTTTTCCTGACCCCGGAACCCACGCCATTTGAAAAACTCAACATCATCAACTGTATATTAAAAACACGCAAACTCGTAGAGCTGGAAGTTCGATACTCCGAAGAAGTTCGGGGTCAACCAGAAATCTCGAAACTTCACCACGTGATAGTGCACGATGGTAAAGGCTAAGACAATCCAAAGGAACAGGTTCCAGACCGGCGCAACTGAGGCATTAGCGACAATGTTGAACGCCAACGCCGCCATCACCAAACCCTAAAAAAGCAGAGCTTATTGCTGCTTTCTTAGGGCTGGTTATGGCTTTGCTAGATCTGGTTATTTAACAAGAGACGAAAACTGAGGATTGCTAACCACCTCTTTTAGCAACTTCTGAACCGCAGGACCAAAAGCATTTGCTACATTTTTACAAGCAGAATAGGCTGTCCAGCTTGTATCGAATGGGTAATGCACAGAAACAGTATATCCAGGAGACACATTGGAGCTGACCTTCATGGTTATGTCCCAACTAGCGGGAGACACCGAACTAAATTTAAGACTATCAATCTTGCCATTTATGCTAGTTGGCGCATTAGTATCATACACGCCAGCCATGAAAAGCTCTTCTTGAAATGCTTCCTCTATATATTTCGGCAAACTCTTTCCTGGTGCCACCTTGACCGGACCATTTAGCCTGCACATTGGACTCTCATCAACGCCTGGAGCAAGTGTTACTTGGCCCACATTCACTTTTTTTCCATCTTTCTTGAGCGTGTTTTGTATCGTAATTATGTTCGCGGTAGATGGATCGTATGGAATCGAGTTAGTGGTTTCACAACCAGTCATTATTACTGAAGCCAAAGTTACTGAAACTATTCCGATCTTTCTTATCATTTAATTCTCCTTATCTCTTAATAATATCTAACAATGCAAGTTGCTGAGATTCGTTATGGCAATTCCTTTTTACTCTTTTACCTGGTGGCACATTTTCCTCGAAAACACATTGAGCATCAGATTTGAACAAATGCCATCATCAAGAGTCATTGCCCCATTAATAATACTCAGAATTATCTGTATTGACTATCTTCACTATTCATTGTGAATAACAGCCGGAGCATTAGCGGAAGCGGGTTGGCTGTAGCGGGGGTTAGGCGTACCTATCCCAACTCCTTCAATACCTCATTGCTACTACTACCTCAGTTCCCGCTAACCCTACAGAGTAAAAGAGAGTAATACCCCTATCCGAAAATATGTGTTAGGCATTTATTGTTACGTGGTCTTTGCCAGAGACTGCTAAGTACAACAAATAAGCACCAATTACGACATCAACAGGCCCGCAAAACTCGGGCCACCACACAGGTGTTCCCGGGTTAATAAATAGCGAATTATGGATGACATCATACCCCGCATGGAGAATGTATCCTGTGGCCAATAATAATAGCCCCATTGCACTGTTTAATCTATAAGATATATAGGCCAGGAATAAGAAAACAAGCCCTATCCCAATTTCGTTAATGAGTGCTTTATAGTTTAAAGCATATATGGCAAATACCCAGTAGTACATTGGGAATGTTGCAAGAAATGCCGGGTAAGACCACTTTCTTTTCTCAAGTTTTGTCTTCCTAAATCTGACCACTACATATACAGCAATCAGGATTCCTACAATTAAAGCGAAATAGTCCATTCGTCTTTTACTCTCCTAACGACCAAGCTGTGCGGCGCAAGAATCTTCCCCCGATAAAGTTGGCACCCATTCACGCGGCGAGACCCAACTCAAACGCTGCCGGGGATTGATAGCCCAGTGCTGAGTGCAGCCGCTCCTGGTTGTAAAATTCGATGTATGCTCGGATCTGTTTCCTCAGCTGCTGTTCTCCACTGAACGTGAAGCCATGGTAGGCATCGGACTTGAAGCTGTGGAAGAAGGATTCCATGTGAGCGTTGTCGGTCATTTTCCCTGGACGATTCATACTCTGAATATATCCCAGTGCCTTGAGTCTGTCACGGAAGGCATGGGCCGCGTATTCGATTCCTCGATCTGAGTGGAAGATCACCCGGCCTTTGGGTCGTCGCTTGGCAACGGCCCGGTTCAGGGCCAGTAAGGTGAGCTTTACGCCTTTGCGCTTGCCCAGGCACCAGCCCAGTATCTGCCGGGTGTATTTGTCCATGACCGTCGCCATGTAACGCCACTGGTTGCCAACCTTGAGGTAAGTAATATCACCTACCCAGACCTGATCAGGGCCATCGATCATGACACCCAGGGTGCGGTTGGGCACACTCTGGAAGAAGGCGTGGTTGGCTGCGTGAGCGGCATACAGGTTGGCAGACCGGGCTTTCATGCCGTTCTCCCGCATCAGGCGGGCGATCCGTTTCTTGGAAACCTTTCTTCCCTGATGCTGCAAGGCCGCATGTACCCGGGGGCTGCCATAGGTATAGCCGCTCTTTTCATGTATAGCCGCTATTTCCTTCAACAGCCGTTCCTCTTCCTTTTGCCGCGCACTGGGCTTTCTGTGTTTCCAGGCATAGTAACCGGCTCGGGTGACCCCATATACCCGGCACATGGCACTGATGCTGAGTTGTTCCCGGTTCTGCTCTATGAACGCGAAGATTTCGCTTTTCGTTCCGAACAGAACCGGATGGCCTTTTTTAGTATTTCGTGCTCCTCCTTGAGCCGGGCATAATCCCTTTCCAGTTTCTTCAGCCG
>JALWRH010000126.1 GCA_026994195.1 Sedimenticola sp.
AGACGCATCAGTGCAACTGCGCCTGCACGAAGGGCAGGGTGAGGCGGGGTTTCTTGGCCGCCAGGGCGGCGCGGTCCAGGGTGTCCAGGATGTTCAGCAATTGGCGGGCATTGCGCTGGTGGCGGGACAGGAGCCAGCGGATGGCGACCTCATCCATGACCAAGCCCCGTTTCCCAGCCTGCTGGCGCAGGAGTTCTGCCAGTCCGTCGTCGTCCAGGGGCAGGATGCGGTAACTGCCGGCCCAGCACAGGCGTGAGCGCAGGTCAGACAGTTCCAGAGGCAGCTGGGCCGGTCCCTGAAGGGCGCTGAAAACCATGGGCCGTTCCATAGCCTGGCGTTGGTTGAAAAGGACAAAAAGGGCTTCCTCCCAGTCTTTCCTGCCAGCAATCTGGTGGATGTCGTCCAGAGCCAGGAGATCCACCTGATCCAGGCCCTGCAGAATATCCGGGGAATGATCTTTGACCTCCCCCAGAGGCAGGTAGGCGCAGTTCAGCGTCTGGGCCTGGGCGCACAGCCCCATGAGCAAATGGCTCTTGCCGCTGGCCTGGGGGCCGGAGAGAAACAGGTTGCTCCGGAATTCGCCATGGGCCAGCTGGTTCAGCTGATCGAGGAGCTGGGCATTGCCGCCGGGGATGAAATCGGCCAGGGAGATCTCCGGTGACAACTGCACCGCCAGGGGCAGCTGGGTGATCATGAAAGTCTGTTTGCCAGCTGGGCCAGACGCCGCCCCAGAGCCTTGCACAAGGCTTTCTCCTCGTCACTCAAGGGCAGATTGCTGTCCTGTCCCGCGAGATGGGAAGGGCCATAGGGGGTGCCGCCGCTGCGGGTGGTGAGCAATTCCGTTTCTGAATAGGGCAGGCCGCTGATGAGCATGCCGTGGTGCAGCAAAGGCAGCATCATGGAGAGCAGGGTGCTTTCCTGACCGCCATGCAGGGAGGAGGTGGAGGTGAATACGCCTGCCGGCTTGCCCATAAGACTTCCTCCCAGCCATAGACCGCTGGTGCTGTCGAGGAAATATTTCAGGGGGGCGGCCATGTTGCCGAAACGGGTGGGGCTGCCCAGAGCCAGACCGGCGCAGTGTTTCAGGTCGTCCAGTTCCACATAGGGCGGGCCCTCGGCAGGCACGGGCGGCGCTGTGGCCTGGTGATCGGGGGAGACTTCGGGTACGGTGCGCAGCCGCGCCTCCAGGCCGCCTTCCTCGACACCCCGGGCCACCCGGCGCGCCATGTCGGCCGTGGAGCCGCCACGGCTGTAGTACAACACCAGGATGTAGGCGCTCACAGGATATCCAGCACTTGCTCGGGAGGACGGCCTATGGCGGCCTTGCCGTCACGTATGACGATAGGGCGTTCGATGAGCTTGGGGGTGGCAAGCATGGCGTCGATGAGCTGGTCGCGGCTCAGGTCCGGATTGTCCAGTCCCTGTTCTTTGTATTCCTTCTCCTTGGTGCGCATGAGCTGGCGGGGCTCCAGACCCAGCATGTCCAGCACCTGTTCCAGTTCCTTGCGGTCGGGCGGCGTCTTGAGGTATTCGACGATCTCGGGTTCCACGCCCTTATCGCGCAGCAGTTGCAAGGTCTGGCGGGACTTGCTGCAGCGGGGGTTGTGATAGATCTTGATGCTCATGTTTCACTCCGGTTGTGATTATGCTGTTAATTGTAAACGGGAAGACAGCGAGGGTGTAAGGGCTTCGTGAAGGAGTTTCCCAAGAGACAGCGCTTCCCAAAGAGGCGGCATGTACAATCAAAGAAGTGTTTCTCGGGAGTGAGCATGAATTCTGATCGTGATCTCAAGCAGTTATTCAAGGAGCTGCTGATACTTTTTGCGGTATCCCTTGTGTTTTCGGCAATTGCCCTGCTGGGATTTTTTGCCTGGTTTGCGGAAGATACTGCCGGCTTTTCCCTGGCATTGCTGGCCAGGTACGCACTGCTGGCCTCGAGTGCTACGACGATTCTCACCATGCTGCTGACACGACAAACATCCTGGATGAGGGCTGTGAACTCCAGTTGGCAAACCCTAACCCGTAGCCGACAATCCCATTCTGTTCACCTATCCAACAGGACCATCAATGTCATGCGCTATCAACGACCTGCTGCAAGCCGGCTTTCCCCGCTGGCCTGGACCCTGTTAACCATTTTGCTGCTAGGAATAGCACCATACCTGGTAATGGCCGTGATCACCTACGGCATGCCTTCAGGACGCTCTGGCGATGTGGTAGGGCCTAACGCTTTCGCTCTGTGGATCATGTTTGGCTGGATGGTGACCTTGCCGGCGGCAGGCCTGGCGTTGTGGGTGGCCGCGTATCTGGGCAAGCTCGAACCCTGGCCGGGTTCCCTGCAAACCGCGATTGTTGGGGGGTTGGTTGTTCTGCCTTTGCTGCCAGCGGTGCTGCTGTTTTTCTTTCTGTACCTGAAGCTGTAACCCGCAGGCGCAGAATGCAGGGCTGTGGCCAGGACTATCCCCGGACGCCCTTTTTCAGTAATCTGTGGACATGCTGCAAAATCTGCTTTCCCTGCTGACTTTCATGCGCCGTATGCTGGCGCGTTTTATCAGCCACGGCGGGCTGGAGCGTACCGGCTCCCTGGCCTATACCACGCTGCTTTCTCTGGTGCCCCTGATGACGGTGGTGTTCGCCATTCTCTCGGCGTTTCCCATTGCTGAAAGGGTCAGTGAAATGGTGCAGGATTTCATCTTTCAGAATTTCATGCCCGCTTCAGGGGAAGTGGTGCACAGCTATCTGATGGAGTTCAGCAGAAAAGCTTCCAAGCTCAGTGGCGTGGGTTTTCTGGCGCTGATCGTGGTAGCCATCATGCTCGTATCCACCATCGACAATACGTTCAATGCCATCTGGGACGTGCAGCGGAAACGCCGTCCCCTGAACAAGTTTCTGGTGTACTGGGCGGTGCTGTCCATGGGGCCGGTACTCGTGGGGGCCAGTGTGTTGGCGAGTTCCTATCTCATATCCCTGCCCATGGTCTCGGAAGCCACTTCTACGGGCATGGGGCGGACTCTGCTGGGCTGGGTTCCCAGTGTCAGTTCCGGTATCGCCTTCACCCTGTTGTACTGGCTGGTACCCAACCGGCCGGTGAAGTTCTGGCATGCGCTGGCGGGAGGCGCGCTGGGGGCCATGCTGTTCGAACTGACCAAAATGGGCTTTGCCTGGTATGTGACCACTTTCCCCACCTACGAGGCCATCTATGGCGCTCTGGCGGCAATCCCTATCTTCCTGTTATGGATATATCTTTCGTGGCTGGTGGTGTTGCTGGGGGCGGAATTCACCTACGCGCTGGGAGCCTGGCGGCAGGTGATCCATCATGGCGAGAGTCCGGCTGCTGAGCTGGAAAATATGCTCTGCCTGCTGAAAAAGCTTGTGGCGGCTCAAAAAGAGGGAAAGGCTGTTTCCTTGCGGCGCTTGCAATCCTGCTCTTCTGACGCTGAGGCGCTGCTGGCATCCATGCACAAACAACGCCTGGTGGAAAGGAATGAGCGTGGCCGTTGGCTCATGGCGCGGGATGCCCATGAACTGAACCTTTTCGAACTCTACCGGGCGACCGGACATCGCCTGCCGGTCCCCGGAGAAAAGGCCTGGCCCCGTAATCCGCGTCTGGCGGACTTGTATGAGGAGGCCAATACCTGCCTGGCGGATGTGTTGTCGGCTTCTCTGGCGGAGGTTGGGGAAGATCAGTAGGATTCCGGCACCGGGAAATGTGAGTGAGATAACAGTACCGTACGAATTCTGTGCTAACCTGATAAAATATAAGGGTATGCGAACCGCAGGGAGAGCGGATTACAGGGAAGGATTTGAAGTGAAACTGCAACAATGGCTATCCGGGCTGCTGCTGGTAGGATTGATCTCCAGTGCTGCAGGCAGCGACATGATCATGGTCTTTCGTTCATCGCAAGGACCAGAAGGGCAAACTTTGCCTCCCCGCACCGAAACCCTTGAAAGCTGGCAGAAGAAGCAGGCCAGCCGGTTTCTCAGTCAGGCCAGCTTTGGCGCCACGGATGAAGACATCGACCTGGTGGCGCGTATGGGCACTGAAGCCTGGCTGGATTACCAGAAGGATCTGCCTGTAACCCTGCATCGTCCCCGTTTACAACGGCGTCTGGAGAACGGTGAGGGTGAGGGCAATGAGGATACCGGCCCTCTGCTGCAAGAGCTGCGCATGGAGTTGTGGTGGGATCGCGCCCTGTTTTCCCAGGATCAGTTGCGTCAGCGGGTGGCATTTGCTCTCAGCGAGATCCTGGTGGTTTCAGACGAGACGGATTCCACCTGGTTCCATGCCGTGGGTATGGCGGAATACTACGATATCCTGGTGCGCAACGCCCTGGGCAACTACCGGGATCTGTTGGCGGATGTAAGCCGCAGTCCCATGATGGGCTTGTATCTTTCTCATTTGCAGAACCAGCGCGCCTGGCCTGAGGAGCATATTCGCCCGGATGAGAATTATGCCCGGGAGGTGCTGCAGCTGTTTTCTATTGGACTGTGGCATTTGAACATTGACGGCAGCCGTCGGCTTGATGCCAGTGGCAAGCCCATTCCCACTTATGACCAGGATGTCGTCGAGAATTTTGCCCGGGTGTTTACCGGCTGGAATTACGCGGACGCGCCTGAGTGGGATTATTATCCCCCCGATGACCAGTTTGTCTGGCGGCCCATGGAACCTTATGTCATCCAGCATGACTGGGATCGGGAGGGCGGCTACCATGACCGGGATGAAAAGTTTCTCCTCGCCTACCCGGTGGACGGCATGGCTCCGGCGCAGTGGCCGCGCAAGCATCTGCCCGCACTGGTGGGTGATGAAGATGCCGCCACTGACCTGAACCGCGCCCTGGATGTGATTTTCAACCACCCCAATGTGGGGCCTTTCATTTCCAGGCAGCTGATCCAGCACCTGGTGACCAGCAATCCCTCGCCGGAATATGTTGCTCGTGTGGCTCAGGTATTCAACGATAACGGCCAGGGGGTGCGGGGCGACCTGTTCGCCACGGTGAAGGCCATTCTTACGGACAAAGAAGCACGCTACGGACACATCACCCATCCACAGACCTTTGGCAAGCTCCGGGAACCTTTGCTGCGCCAGACACAGATGTGGCGGGCGTTGCATGCCATGCCCATTGATGGTGATTGGGTGCGGGACTGGTATCCGGAGTATTTTCTGGCCCAGGCGCCTTTGCGTTCACCCTCGGTTTTCAATTTCTTCAGTCCTGGTTTCGCTCCACCTGGGGAGATTGCTGAGCGTGGACTGGTGGCGCCGGAGTTCCAGATCACCAATGAGACCTTTGTTTCCCGAACGGCAAACAAGATCTGGTACCTGCTGTTCCAGGGATACCGGGGGTCGCCCTACGCCAGTGCGGATGCTATGGAACTGAATCTTACACCGCTGATCAATCTGGCTGATCAGCCGGATGCGCTGCTGGACTACCTGGATCTGCTGTTCATGGCGGGGCAGATGAGCAGTGGTATGCGTGATGTGCTGATGGATGTGGCGCAGAACACAGCCATGGACAATGAATGGCTGGATGGCAACAGCACGCCGGGCACCTTCCGGGTGATGTCGGTTTTGTATGTGTTGCTGACTTCTCCTGAATACGTGGTGCAGAAATGAAAAAGGGTGAACGCAAGATTTCCCGGCGCAGTTTTCTCCGTCTGGCGGGGGGGTCTCTGATGCTTCCAGCGGGGCTGATGACGCCCTGGAAGCCGGTGTGGGCTGATCCTCCCATCCCTTCGGACTACAAGGCTCTGGTTTGCATCTATCTTTTTGGTGGCAATGATTCGGCCAATATGCTGGTGCCCCGGGGTTCAGCATCTCATGCCCAATATCAGAATATACGGGGAAATCTGGCAGTGCCCCTGGATCAGTTGTTGCCCATTCAGACCCAGAGCGACCAACGCACCGACTACGGGCTGCATCCTGCTCTGGCGCCTTTGCTGCCTCTTTATGAAAATGGGGAACTGGCGGCGGTGGCCAATGTGGGCACCCTCGTGGAACCGGTAACCCGGCAAGACCTGATCAGCGGTTCGACTGCCGTGCCACCCCAGCTTTTTTCCCATAGTGATCAGATGTTTCAGTGGCAGACCGGCATTCCCGGCACCCAGACACCTGTTGGCTGGGGAGGACGGCTGGCCGATTTGTATGCGAATTCTGCTTTGTCCCTGTTGCCCATGAATATCACCCTGACGGGCCAGAGCGTATTTCTGGCGGGGCAGCAGACGGTGCAGTATGCCCTGTCTGAGAGCGGTCCTGAGCGTCTTGAAGCCGCCAGTGGCGACGGTGGCCCCGTGGACCTTGCCATTCGCGCCCTGCTGGCCCAGTCACGCCAAAATCTGCTGGAGAAACAGTTCATCGGGGTGCAGAAGCGCTCCATGGATCTGTATGAGCTCATATCCGGCGTACTGGAGCAGCAGAATCCTTTGAATACGGTGTTTCCCGATACTGACTTGGGACGGCAACTGGCCATGGTGGCCCGCATGATCGCATCCAGAGCCGATATGGGAGGCGCCAATATCGCCCGGCAGGTGTTCCTGGTGGGCATGGGCGGTTTCGATACCCACGACAACCAGAACGGGGCGCAACCCCAGCTACTGAGTGCTCTGGCCAGTGCCTTGAGTGCGTTCAGGGATGCCCTTGCCGAAGCCGGTGAATTGAATAACGTAACCACCTTTACCGCCTCAGAGTTCGGCCGCACTCTGACCAACAATGGCGATGGAACGGATCATGGCTGGGGTGGACACCACCTGGTGATGGGCGGAGACGTGCGAGGGGGGGATATTTATGGCGTCATGCCCGATCTTACTCTGGACGGTCCTGATGATGCCGGCGATGGCCGCCTGATACCCACACTGTCAACAGACCAGTACGATGCCACCCTGGCGCGCTGGTTTGGGTTGGGTGATGCGGACCTGCAGGGACTGTTTCCTCACCTGCACCGGTTTGACAGTGCTGATATCGGTTTCATGCAGCCCGCGTAATTGCCTGGTTACCTGTAGGTCGGGCTTCAGCCCGACAACAACTGCCACATCGGAGCAATGTTGAACGGAAGTCCCACCTGCGCCGAGCGGGACTCTCTCCTGATGGCCTGCAATCAGTCGCCTTGGATCTTTTTGTGCTGACTGCCCTTGGACTTTGATTTTTCAGCAGCAGCCTGCTTGTTGGCAAGATGCTTTTCCTGCAGTTCTCTTACCTTCTTGCGTTGTTCTTTCTGCTTTGCCGTGAGGCCAATGGCATCCAGGTAAGGGACGACACCCTGTTCCCGGATGATTGCACGGCCGCGTTTGGAGAGAGCAAAGGAGATGAAACGCTTGATTTCCCTGAGGCGCGGATTGTTGCGGGTCATGTAGGTGATGTACAGTGGCCGGTACATCAGGTAGTTGCCCGACTTGATATTCTCGAAACTGGGGGTCTTGCCTTCCAGGGTCAGAAGTTTGACATTGCGCTTTCCTGCACTGGAAATGCCTGATATGCCGATGGCATTGGGATTGGTTTCGATGGCTTTTTCCAGGGGACCGGAAGAGGGATACTCCTTGCTGCCCTTGAAATCCTGGTTGGGATTACCCCAGATGAGCTGACGCAAGGTATAGCCGACACCGGATATCTTGCCTTTGCGCACCAGAAGTTCGATGGGTGCATCGTTGCCGCCCAGTTCTTTCCAGTTGGTGATCTTGCCTTCATACAAGTCTTTGACCTGTCCCAGGCTGATGTCAGACACCGGGTTGTCTTTGTGTACCATGACCACCAGGGCATCCCAGGCGACGGGTGTCATATGCACGAATCGTTCTTCAGCTGTGCCGGAGAGCTTGGGGCGGCAGGAGCCTCCCAGATCCACGCTGCGATCCTTGACCCGGCGAATGCCTTTGGTGGCGCCACCACCTTCCAGGACAAAAGGTACGCCATAGATTTTTTCGTATTCCGCGGCGAGTTCCTTCATGAAGGCTTTCTTGGTAATACCACACCCCGCCCAGTGAAGGGCGTTGCCTTGTTCTTCTGTATCAGCAGGCGCCTGGTCCGGAGTATCGGCAGCCTGAACGCTGCTGATGGCAAACACCAGGCCAAAGACCATGAGAAGGAAGTTTTTCACCAGAAATCTCCAAAAAATAATAGACATAGCAGATCGATGTTACCAGCCATAAAATGAACTCGCACCTGTTTTCGAGTGCGCAGACAAAGATTCCCCTAAACCCTAGAATACCTGTAGAAATTCTTTATGTTAAGTCTGAAATTCACAGTTTGAACAAGACTTGCTGAATGTGTCAGTATTTGCGAAACAGTCAGGGTCTGGAGCAGAGAATTTGAATATGAAATATATATGGCATTGGTTTATGTTTGTTGCCTTGCTGGCCCTGGCAACAGTTGCCCCATCCCAGGCCGGGGAAGACGCCGATTTTTCCTATCAGGGCATTGATGGAAAGACCCATAACCTGTCGGACTACCGGGGAAAATGGGTACTGGTGAACTACTGGGCCACCTGGTGTCCCCCCTGTCTGGAAGAACTTCCGGAGTTGGAGGTGTTCTATGACAATCACAAAGAAAAGGACGCCGTTGTACTGGGCCTCAACATGGAGGATATTGGGGTGGACCGGCTGCGCGCCTTTGCGGAGGAGCAGTTTCTTTCCTATCCCATACTGATGGCTGGCAGTCGTCCCAAGGAAGTGTTGGGGGCAGTGCCAGCTCTGCCCACGAGTTTTCTGGTAAATCCGGAAGGGAAAGTAGTGGCTCGCCAGGTTGGGCCGGTTGATGGAAAGTCCATAGAGGCTTTCATCAGGAAATCTGAAAAGAAATAAAGAAAAACCGGTGTTGCCCGGTCATAACGGGAGAGACATCCACTTCAGGAGGACATGCGACCATGAAAGTCTTGTCAGCATTGTTGTTGGCTATGGTGTTGGGCACTGCAGTTGCTGCAGAAACCCGTGATCCGGAACAGTATTTTTTCGACCAGACCTTTGGTGATTTTTCAGAGGAACTGGACAATGCCCGAGAGCAGGGTAAAAAGGGCATCCTGCTGATGTTCGAGATGGAGGAGTGTCCGTTTTGCCATCGCATGAAGACCACGGTGCTCAATCGGCCGGAGATTCAGGATTTCTTCAAGAAAAACTTCCTGATCTTCAGCGTGGACATCGAAGGCGATATCGAGATCAACGATTTCCAGGGCCGCCCCACAACCATGAAAGATTTTTCCCTGAAGCAGTTCCGGGTAAGGGCCACGCCCGTGTTCCAGTTCGTCGGCCTGGATGGAAAACCCGTGAAACGGGGACGTTACACGGGAGCAACCAAGAACGCTGAAGAATTTATGCTGCTGGGAAAATATATTGTAGAAGACGCCTGGAAGGAAACGAGCTTCAGTCGCTACAAGCGCCAGGCGCGTCAGCACTGACTCCATGCTCAGGGGACTGTTGCTGACCGTTCTCGCCAGCCTGGCATGTTCCACGGGGGCGGGTTCCCTGCCCAAACCGCTGAGTCTGGAACAGGCCCTGGCATTGTCCGATGCGGCTCATCCGGCTGTTTTGCAGGCTGAAGCGGAAGAAGCCCGGGCGGAAGCCCTGTTGCAGGAAATCCGCAGTGATGATGATTTGAGTGTGCTGCTGGAAGGGCGGCTGCAATATCTTGAGCCTGCCGAACAGTCCAATTTTCAGGAAACCAATGACAGCCAGGCGCAGCTGCGTGTGGCGAAACGCCTGTATGATTTTGGCTACACCCGGGCCCGGGTGGCCTCGGCCCAGGCTGGGCTGGAGGCAGCCCGCTGGCGGGGACTGGATGCCCGTCAGCGCCAGCAATTGAAGGTGATGAAAGCCTTTTTCGATGTGCTCCTGGCGGATCTTGAATACACCCGGGACAATGAGGCTGTGGCCACGGCTTTCGTCCAGGTGGACAAGTTGCGGG